>CAZJGX010000013.1:0-18290 GCA_964545825.1 uncultured Muribaculaceae bacterium | reverse complement strand
GAACAGGCGAAAAACATTAAAAATCCGCCAAATTATATTGTTGAAATTATTACAAAGACGCAACAGTATATTGATAAAACGATAGATTTTGAAAATTACAAGTTTGCATATTTGACACGTACAGAACAAACCAAGATTGCCAATGTTTCAAAAAAGGATTTTCTGGTTGCGGAACAAAATCGTGTTTACGAAATCGATCAATACAACAAACGTCAGGCCGTTTTTGATAACACAATCGCATTATTTGATTTGTCGGCAGAATTTGCCCGTACGTATAAAGAATTAAAAGCACAGCATGATTTGTTGGATTTTGAGGATTTGATTTTGTACACGCGAAACCTGTTTTCAAATCAAGAAACTATGGGCTGGGTATTGTCACAAATGAACACATCGATAAACCACATACTGGTTGATGAAGCCCAAGATACAAGTCCTGATCAGTGGAATATAATTGTGTCATTGGTGCATACGATTATGTCTGTGGCAAATTATGACACTGTTCCGCCGACATCGTTTGTCGTGGGGGATACAAAACAATCTATCTTTGGGTTCCAGGGCGCAGACCCGCACGCCTTTTCTGAAAGTCGT
This sequence comes from uncultured Muribaculaceae bacterium, assembly GCA_964545825.1. Taxonomy (GTDB): domain Bacteria; phylum Pseudomonadota; class Alphaproteobacteria; order Rs-D84; family Rs-D84; genus Enterousia. The sequence goes on along the minus strand of CAZJGX010000013.1, from coordinate 17,702 downwards.
AATGTATTTGAACGCCAGATACAAGAAAGTCAGTTAACGTTTAAAGAACCTGTTTTGGATGTAAATTATCGTTCTGTTGCACCAATTTTGGCAACCGTGGATGAATTCTTTAATGTGTTGCCGGGATTTTTTAATAATACGCATAAATGTAGCGAGGCTAACAAACACAAAAAGGGATTAGTCGAATTGCATAACATTGTGTATGCTGATGATGATTCTGGTGTAAATTTGTCCACGTATTTAGACACGATTGCAGACAATATTGCAGAATTGATAAATTCTGGTTATGCCACTGCATCTGACATAATGGTGTTGGTCAAAGATAGAACCCCGATAGCACCGGTAATGGTTAACAAATTAAAAGCGCGCAATATCGATGTCGCGGGCAGTGACCGTATCCGATTACCAGAATTTCCGGTTATACGCGACCTGATGCATTTGGTACGTTTCTGTATCGATACTACAAATGATTATAGTTTATGTTGTGTATTAAAAAGTCCGATTTTTAGATTGACAGAACGTGATATTTTTAATTTGTGCAAAATTAAAAATGCTGAAAACGCTATTCGTAAACAACAATCTGACACACCTGTTTTAATGACGGTATTTGATGCATTGGAAAATTCAATGCCCGATGTGTATGACTATTTACAGACAGTTATAAAATGGGCGGCAGATTTATCTGCGTATTCATTTTTCTCGCGCGTATTGGCACACAATAATACCCGCAGCAGCATGATTGCGGCACTGGGTAATCAAATTATAGAACCATTGGAAGAATTTATGACAATTTGCCTGTCTTATGAACGCACAGAGCCCGGCACTATGCGTGATTTTATAAAGTGGTTCATAACCGGTGCCAGTGAAATCAAACGCGATGTAAATCATACCGATGGTGTACGCGTTATAACCGTGCATGGCAGTAAAGGCTTGCAATCCAAGGTAGTGTTTTTAATTGATACCGCTAAAATGCCCAAGAGTGATGCAATTGTTCCGGTATCTGCCGACGCATTAAAATCATATGGGATAAATACAAACATCACGATGCCACCAATATGGTTGTGGTTGACAGGTGTGACTGCACGTGAAAATTTTGATAAATCCGCCCCGGATGCGTGTGTTCAGTACGCTTTACAAGATACCGCAACCGCCCGCAATGCAGAATACTATCGATTGTTGTACGTTGCAATGACACGTGCGTGTGAGCGACTGTATATTTATGGTTTCAAATCCTCAAAGGGTGCCGTATCACCAGATACTTGGATTGCAAAATTATGGGATGTTTTATCATGCAATCCGGAACGCTTTACAGACGAATCCAAACAAGTAATCAGGATATCAAATGACTGACACATTAAAATCTTTGTTAAACGAAATTCATGCACAGGATGCGGCGACGTCGCATGGTACACATGTTCATGCATGCCTGCAAAACATATGCTCGGAAAATATAGACGATACCAATCCGTTTTCATCATATATAAAATCCAATCCGGATTTAATGCATTTATTCGACGCAAGTTCACGTTGCGAGGTACCCGTCGCCGGATACATAAACGGAAAATTTATCAGTCGCCGCATTGATCGTCTGCGCATCGACATGATTGCAAAAACGATTGATATTCTGGATTACAAAACAGATATTGACAAGACATTGCGCCGTCATCACTATCTTGCACAACTGGGCGAATATAAAAAATTAATATCTGAAATATATCCGGGTTTTGATATTAAATGTCATATATTATGGACGCACGATTGGGTATTGGAACAAGATATAAACATCTTGAAATAGGATGTAGAACCTTAGTATAATTTTACACATGTTAACAAGTTTGCATATTTCTAATATCGTATTAATTGAAAAACTGAATCTGGAATTCGGTTCGGGCTTGAATATCTTAACCGGCGAAACAGGTGCAGGTAAAAGTATTTTGTTGGACGCACTGTCGTTGGCCCTGGGGGCGCGTTCTGATGTGGGGTTGGTGCGTCATGGTTGTGACATGGCATCGGTTGTTGCAGAATTTGACGGTGCAGGTGATGATTTAAAACAACTGTTAATTGACAATGGTATTGATTATGAGGGCTGTGTAATCTTGCGTCGTACATTGAATACCGACGGAAAAAGTCGCGCATGGATTAATGATACACCTGTATCAATAAAAACGTTAAAGCAGGTCGGTGACATACTGGTTGAAATGCATGGCCAATTTGCAAATCATGCACTGTTAAATCAATCAACACATCGTGCAACACTGGATGCGTTTGCCGCGTCTAACATCGATGGTTTTGCAGATATATTGGCCAATACACGTGATGCATATTTACAATATCATGCCGCACAAAAGCGTATGCAACAATTGCAGGACATGCTATCCCGTTCAGAAAACGAACGTGATTTTCTGGCGCATAATGTAAATGAATTACGTGCATTAAATCCACAACCTGGCGAGGAAGAGGATTTGTCCTCGCATCGTGCGGCGATGATGAACGCTGAAAAAGATGCCGCCATATTGGCAGAGGCATCTGACACCTTGTCGCCACGCGGCCAGTCTTTGGATTCTGTAATCTTCTCTGTGGCACATATTTTAGAGCGCATAAAAACAGAGCCAAATCCGTATCAGGCACAAATTGATAAACTGTACGACATTGCGGAATCTGTTTCAGAAATTGCCGACACATTGACACCCACAGATGTCGATATTGATAATTTGGATGCAATAGAAGAACGCTTGTTCGCGATACGCGCGGCCGCCCGCAAACATCGGGTGTCGGCAGATGAATTGCCTGCAAAATTGCAAGAAATGTCAGACCAGTTAAATGCAATTGACAATTCAGATGCAGAATTAAAAAAGGCTACTGCCGCCGTATCTCAGATGCGTACAACGTTTAACAAATATGCCGCGCAATTGACAGATGTACGTCACAATGCGGCAGATATGCTGCGAACACGCATTTTGGCAGAATTGCCAGAATTAAAATTGGCCGGCATGGATTTTATGGTTGAAATTACCGACTGTGCACCATCCGCCACAGGGCACGACGATATCACATTTATGATAAAGGCAAACCCAGGCACACCTTTTGCGCCATTAAATCGTGCGGCGTCTGGTGGTGAATTGGCGCGATTAATGCTGGCGTTGCGGGTTGTATTGGCCAATGACGATAATATGCATACATTTGTTTTTGATGAGGTTGATACCGGTATCAGTGGCGCCACCGCATCAGCTGTAGGGCAACGCTTAAATCGTTTGGCGGCTGCATCCCAGGCATTGGTTATCACACACAGTGCCCAGGTTGCAGGATTCGCAGACCGTCATTTTAAAATAGAAAAAAATGCGACGGATAATATAACCACAACCAATGTGCATGAAATATCGGGCAATGAACGATTAAATGAAATTGCACGCATAATCAGCGGTGCCGAAATTACCCCGGAATCCCTGACCATGGCGCAGACATTAATCAAACATTAACAACACCGTCTGCAAACTCAACAGTTGCGATATTCGCACCACATGATGCACGACTGATGATATTATTATTTGCATCACGCGCGATTGCATATCCACGTGCCAAGACGTTTTTATAACTTAAAGAGTTCAGCATTTGGCCCAAGTGTTCGATACGCTGATTCAAGTTCTGCATTTTGTTTTGCAATATAATCGGAAATGTTGCAACGGCATCCATTTTTTGATGAGTGGTGGCGACCTTGTTATTAATAATAATCGACATTGTTCGTGATACGTCGTCCAAGCGTTGGGATTGTTCCATCAGCATTTGATGCGGACTTTTAATTGTTATTGATTCAATACGCGATTTTGCGTTGCCCAAACGGGTTGTAAAATTCGTACTGATACGATGCGCCATATTATCCAATTCTTGAAACAATACCAGTTTGGTTGGGACAACAGCCTCGGCCGCGCCGGTTGGGGTGGGGGCACGAAAGTCTGCGGCATAATCAATCAGCATCCAATCCGGTTCATGTCCGACACCGGAAATCAGCGGAATTTGACTGGCCGCCGCCGCACGTACAACGATTTCTTCGGAAAAAGGCAACAGGTCTTCCAGTGCACCACCGCCACGTGCAACAATGATTACATCAACATTTTGCATTTTATTAAAGTATTCAATACCGGCGGCAACTTCGGCCGCGGCGGTGGCACCTTGAACAGTTGCAGGATACAGTAAAACCCGCACCGGGAAACGTTCCCGCAATCGGTTTTGAATATCTTGAAATGCTGCGCCTGTCGGACTGGTGACAACACCGATGCATTGTGGTAATCGCGGCAGTGGCTTTTTCCGGGACGCGTCAAACAATCCCTCGCGTGCCAGTTTTTGTTTGCGTTCTTCCAGCATTTTCAGAATTGCACCAACACCCGCCATTTCAATTTCATTAATAATGATTTGGTAATTACTGCGTGCGGGGTACGTGGTAAACCGTCCGGTAATAACGACTTCCATACCTTCTTCTAATTTAAATGCAATTGGTGTGCCGCGCCAAATAATTGCAGATATTGCCGCACCGGAATCCTTTATCGTCATGTACATGTGGCCGGATGTTGCACGTGTAATTTGTGATAATTCGCCGCGAATTTTTATCCGTGGAAATGCAGATTCAACAACGCCCTTTAATAGTGCGGATGCGTCGGATACACTAAATATATTATCAAGATTTACCAAAGGTTCAGGTTGTTGCATAATTTTACCGCCTGTCTAATTTCTGCTTTATTTCGTTCAGGAATTTGTTTTTGTTTGGTGTGCGCATATCAGAAATGCGTTTATTAATTGGTTCACCCAATTCGTATGGCACAATCAATGGTGCAAATTGATCACCCGTTGTATCAAAAGGAGTGCCTGTATCTCTCTCGCGCAGGAACACCACCGGGGCATAATCCCACGAGCCCAATTTTATCGCTGATGGCATCCATATAGTATCACCACCATACAGATTATATATCGCAATAGTGGAAAGGGCACAAAATCCCTTTGGCCACGGGGTAAATCCCATAAATTGCATGTCGCCAACATATCGGTCACGAAACAAATGATCCTTGAAACTGTCGCGCAGAACTGTGGCAATTTGAACCAAACTATATTGTGCATCAAATTGCGTCAACGCACGTCGGTCAATCTGTGCGGCGCGTTTTAATATTTGTTGGGTTGCGGCATCATACCGTTTTACATAATTTTCGCTATCGTTTTGCATGCACTTATTATATCAGAAAATATAATCAATTACAATTGGGTCAGTGGCCAACGTGGACGTGGTGCGACGGGTTCTGTCACAATACGTCCCACACGATAGTTTTCGAGTCCCGCCCACGCAATCATCGCGCCATTATCCGTGCATAAATTCATCGGCGGTGCAGCAAACACAACGCCATGTTTTATGGCTAATTTTTCCATTGCACTGCGTATTGCACTGTTTTTTGCAACGCCGCCGGCAACGACCAATGTTTTAGGATTTGCATCAATAACACGTGCGTCTTTAAACGCGTTGCCCAATCTGTTTATTATGCAATCAACCACAGACGCCTGGAAAGACGCACAAAAATCATTTATAAATTCATCTGTATACGGGGTGTCTGTACGTGATAAAAATGTACGTGCCGCTGTTTTTATTCCACTAAAAGAAAAATCACATCCTGGCTTATTACACAATGGGCGTGGAAAATCAAAGGCATTTGGATTGCCGGCCGATGCACGTTTATCAACAATTGGCCCGCCGGGATAACCCAGCCCCAGCATCTTGGCAACCTTATCAAACGCCTCGCCAGCACTATCATCTAATGTTTGGCCAATTAATTCATATTGGCCGACGCCACGCACCAATAAAATCTGACAATGTCCACCGGATGCCAACATCAGTAAATACGGAAATTCGACAGACACATCGCCATCACCGCCACTGGCGTTTGCGGCATGCAGGCGTGGAACTAATGCATGACCTTCCAAATGATTGACTGCGATTAACGGTTTATTCGTTGCCTGTGCAATACCGGTGGCGGCCATCCAGCCAACCAATACACCACCAATCAGACCAGGCCCGGCAGTCGCCGCAACAATATCAATGTCATCTATGTTTTTTCCGGCCGCGGCCAACGTTTGATTTATAACTGCATCTATTGCCAAAATGTGCGCGCGTGCCGCCAGTTCCGGAACAACGCCACCGTATTTCTGATGCTCTGGAATTTGTGAATAAATAATATGTGACAAGATGTTTCGATTTGAATCAACAATTGCAGCCGACGTTTCATCGCACGATGACTCGATTCCCAAACATAAAACCGGGCGTGCGATATCCGCATTGTGCGAAACACTGTCTAATTTCCCCATGTCCATACGTATCAGTTTGTCATCTGTCATTTTATTTTCACCAATGCTATTCCAATATTATTATCCATTTTTTGTCGCATTTGCACATATGTGGCAAATTCAGTATCCATAACACGGCCATTACTGCTGGATGCATGGCGCAACACGGCACCACCCGGCAACAAGAATCCCATATGCACAACTGCGATATCGGTGCCTATCTTATCACATTTTTGACAATTACCAACAATAAATAGAACAATCAGCGGCGCGTCATTATTTATCGATTTTAACATATCGTATGGTATGTATTCCAAATCGACCGCCACGGGCAGGGTATCTGAATCTATGTTATGTACGTTTTTAAGCCATGCCGCGCGATTAATTATAACATGTCGAACATCTGTTGAGCCATATTGGCGACTGACATTTTGCACCAAATCAGCATTATTCACCAACCAGTCGGATTCTATAAAATGATTGCGGTTTATAAAACTGATATCGCCATCTTTATACCTGATTTTGGTTAATCTATCAACATCACCATCCGCCAATACGGTTTCAACAAATGTCGTACAGTCAAACGCATCATATCGTATCAACGGATCAATATCCGGTGCAATTCCTTCGCCCAATGGGTCACGAATATACTTTACACCCAGATATTGCGCGCCGATATCAAAAGATTGCGGCGTTGACACGCACCCGCACAACGCCGCCAAGATAAGAACAAATCGCCACATATTACAAGTTTTCTTTTAATTGAATCCCGGTATAGCAAAGTGCAATCGCATCACGCACCGCCATTTCATACGCATCGGGCAGGGTGGCCATTTTATCCACGCACCCAACCAGTAATTCCAGATTATTATCCGATGCGGATATTATTCGTGCCGATGCCATCCGACGTTCCAGTGGTGCACGTTGCCAATCTTTTAATGTACCGATTTCCAGATTATCTGTCGTTTTCATTGTGCACGCAAATACCACCAACGCCAATATCAAAACTGCGATACCGATTATCAATTTCAAATATTTTTTTATAAAGTTCATTTCCTATTCCTTTTCTGTCTTGCAAATGTTGTTATTCGCAACCGACCAACCAGACATCATAATCTGGATTCTGCAACGGGTTATAGCCTGGCTCATTACGACTCATCCAATTGCTGAAAATCAGTCCGTCAGTGGATTGAGATATCTCTACAAAAGCAAAGAAATCTTCGGCTTGAAACGGATCGGTCTGTTTACATGCACGAACTATGATATTCAGTTTTTCAAAACGATGTTTTGAATCAACCGGCACAGTAATTGTTTGTGCCTTGCCGGCGGCCTTGTTCATAATGCGCAAAACAGCCGTTTGATGATCAATATATGCGCCGGCCGTCCCAACAAATGCGAACATTAATACCAAAGATGTAATAAATTTTTTCATGGTTTGTATTTTATATTGCGCACGGGGTAAAGTCAAATCGTTAAAATACATACCTATAACCATATTGAAAAAATACGAAAATTCGAGAGATAAATAAACATAAAAAAATCCCACAATTGTGGGATTTTTCTTGATACAAACATCTTTTTTATTTGTTTGCATTTCTTTCTGCAGATGCTGCGGCCAAATCTTCGACGATACGTGCCTTTTTGCCAGACAACCCACGCAGGAAGAACAATTTTGCGCGGCGTACTTTACCGATACGAACCTTTTCAATCTTTTCGATTGCCGGGCTGTACAGTGGGAATTTACGTTCCACACCAACACCGTATGATTCACGACGCACTGTAAAGGATGCATTATTTCCCGTGCCACCATCGCGTGCGATAACAACACCTTCAAACATCTGGATACGGAATTTGTCACCATCTTTGATTTTGACATGTACCTTTAATGTATCCCCAGCCTTGAAGTTTGGGATGACTTTGTCGCCTTTTAATTTGGCAACCTGTTGTGCTTCAATTTTTTTAATAATGCTCATTTTTACTTTTCCTTTATTAAATCCGGACGACGTTCTTTTGTTATGTCATCCGATTGTTGTTTCCGCCACCGTTCGATATTGCCGTGGTGACCGGACAGCAGGACTTCTGGGACATTACGTCCACGCCATGCCGACGGGCGGGTGTATAACGGCCATTCCAGCCCCCCGATTTCGAAACTTTCATTTTGTGTGGCATCTGCACCGCCACCCAATACATTATCCATCACGCGAACGCAACTGTCAATAAAAACCTGGGCGGCAATTTCACCCCCAGACAGTATATAATCGCCAATCGATAATTCCATTATATCATATTCATCAATTATACGTTGGTCGATTCCTTCATACCGACCACACAGCAGGGTATACGTAGAATCTGACTGGGCAGAAAACGCACGAACCATTTTTTGGTTCAGTGTTGGCCCACGTGGTGAAAAGTATATTATCTTTCCACGATTTTTTATAGAATCCAATGCGTCGCCCAAAACATCAGGACGCATTACCTGGCCAACACCACCGCCAAATTGTTCGTCATCAACACTGCCGTATTTATCATGTGCATAATCACGAATATTTATCACATCATACGACCATTGTTCACGCGATAATGCGCGTCCAACAACCCCGCTACCCAATGTACCGGGAAACATTTCAGGAAAAATGGTCAGTATGTTAAAGTGCATTTGTATTACCGTGAATATCTATGCGCACAATTCAGGCAGGTCTGACGAATATTTGCCAAATCCTGCATATTACGGCCACCTATATACATGTTGCAGTCGCCATTATCATTAAATGATACCTGGGCTACCTTGCCGCGCATGACTGTATATTTCTGTATCGGGCAATCACTTATATTTTCTTTATCTATTTTTGTGCACTCTGCATTAAAACTCATTAACAATGATTCAACTTTTACTTTTACCATATTTATGATACCTTATTTATATAACTCTTAATTGTTTATTTTCCATATCAACGATAACATTTGCAAACGATATCATGTCACCGTTATCTAATTCTATAATGTCACCTGCACCAAAGTTCTGGAAGCAGTCAACAATACCTATTTTTTTGTCGTCACGCAAAACATCAAACCCGATTAAATCCGCCTGATAGTATTCACCATCGCGCACATCGGGCAGGGTGTCCCGTGATATAAACAGTTGCGTACCACGCAATGCATCAACAGATGTACGGTCATCAAATCCCGCGATATGTGCAATAATTACATCAGATGTCGGGTTTAAGCGCCGTATAAATTTAAAATCAGATGATTTAAATCGGTCAGAAATAATATCTAATTTACGAAAATCATCTGGATGCGCGGTATATGTCTGAATTCGCACATCGCCCCGGATGCCTTGGGGGGCAACAATTTTCCCAACCAAGATTGCGGTTTTCATTATACCACCTTTTGACCTGTTGTTATTTTTCATTTGCTTTTATTTTGTTCATGATATTCAAATAGCGTTTATAACGAACACATTTTTCCGGATTTATTGGACACTTGTTATCACTGTCCTGGAAAAACACTTGATTTATCGTGTTTTTTGCCAAATGATGAACACGTTCGGTAAATTCCAGCAACTTTTGTTCTTTGACATCACACGGTGTATCATCATATGGACAACATGTCGCGGATGTTTTTGCTGCCTGAACGCCAGTCAAATAACGTGGACACAGATTCTTGTCAACAGGGCATTCTCCGCCGATATAGCAACTGTATCCTTGGCCTGATTTTAATGCAGATTTTATCTGACGATAAAATTCGTCAAATTCATACTTTGCATCGCATTGTATACTTGCATTATATCGACATGTTTTGTTTGCCATCAAGAAAACCCTTTAATGTTGTCTGGCCTGGTTCAATCGGCAACACATAGTACACTTTGCACGGCACTCCTGTTTCCCTGGTTCAAACCAAAAACCACCACAGCGCAATACGATATTTAATTGACGTACAAATTCGGCTTTTCGAAATTCGCTATCGCACTCAACTGTTTCATTATGTGGACATTTTGCCATAAGCAGTCTCCTTTACTGAAATATTCCCGGGCGCGAACCCGGGAATACTAACATTATTCTGCAGATTCTGCCGGGGCCTCGGCTGCTTCTTTTGCTGCGGCTTCTGCGGCAGCCTTTTCTTCGGCAATCTTTGCCAATTTTTCAGCCTTGTCTTTGATTTTCATCTGTGTCTTTTCAGATTGCAGATGTTTTTTTGTTTGAACCGGCACAGGTTTCTTTGCAACCAAACCGGCATTTGCCAAGAATTTATATACACGGTCAGACGGTTTTGCACCTTTTGCCAACCAGGCTTTTACTTCGTCCACTTTCAGAACAACACGCTTGTCGCTGTCTTTTGACTGCATTGGGTCATATTTACCAACGACTTCCAAAACGTTGCCAGAATTACGCGCGTTGCGTGAATCTGTGACGACGACGTGATAATACGGACGCTTTTTCGCACCATAACGCGCCAATCTGATAACTGTTGCCATAATTTTGCTCCTTTTATTATTAACTTTTTACCACACGCCAAGACACACATCAAAGATGAAACTCATCGGTTGATGTACCACACGCATACCGCGTACTGGTGTATTCATAATGGCAATCTGTGGGATTTGCGAACAAATTATGTACCATTTTTTGTCAAAAGTCAAATTATTATTGAAATAAAATATACATTACTGATATTCTGAAAACAAATCCAGAACAACAACGTCGGCATACAAAAATGAAGAAATCTATTATTTTATTAACACCATTATCTGTGATATGTGCCTGTAATAATATAAATCCTGATTTTATTGCACTGGAAGATGCACTACAAACCCCGGGCACAGAAATCATTGGCATGGGGATGGATGAATCTGCATTTGTTCGCATACATGCAACAGATAAAATACTAAAAATTGCCAATAGTGATAAAAATGTTAAATTCTGGACACCATTAAAATCCGATGACATCACTGATTATGCAACACCGGATACATGTTTAATAAACGCACGCCTGGATTATATGAATAATTGTCCATATCGTATATACTGTGGCCCCCAGGCGGCATTAATGGTTGCGATGGCCACTGATACCCCTTATGCGGTTGAAATTTGCAAATAACCATTATTTATGATTTGCAAACAAAAAAATGCGTGATAATATCAAAACCATAGAAACAACAAAACAAAGGAGAACCATCATGCAGAAAATTGCACTGGCCGTACTGTTGGCATTACCATTATGCGCATGTGACAAAGGCCCAAAGACCGCAACCGCCGAAGATTTTAACACTGTTCAAAATGAAATGAACGCAAATCCGCCTGCTGAAATCATCGCTGTTGGTGGGTCGGGTGACTTTACTGTATACCTGCCGGCAACAAACGCATTAAAAGATGTTGCGTCACGTGTCAAGAATTCTATGTTCAAATCTGCGCCGATTGCCGCCGAACAAATCAAAGAAGGTTTCTGCATCGTTGATATCATCCCACAAAAAACAATGGAAGACGAAGGCACACCAGACAACAAATGCTATTATCGCGTATTCTGCGGTGATGCAAACACAAACTTTGCGGAATTGTATTCTGTAGAGGTCTGCAAAGGCGATGAATAATATTTAATATTCATAAAAAAAATCCGCCGTTTGGCGGATTTTTTATTTTTAATACCAACCACGTAATTTCATCGCAGTTGCCACGCGTTTTATTGAGTGCATATATGCAGCCTCGCGCATTGTCACGTTATATTCGGTCTTGATTTTGTAAATCGCATCAAAAGCATCTTTCATTGCGATTTCTTCTTTTTGTTCAACCTCGGCCTCGTCCCAATAATAGCCATAACGATTTTGAACCCACTCAAAATAAGACACTGTCACACCACCTGCATTAGCCAAAATATCCGGCACAATGGTCACGCCATGTGCGTTCAATATTTCTTCGCCACCCAATGTGGTTGGGCCGTTTGCACCCTCTACAATCAGATTTGTTTTGATTAACGGGGCAGTTTGTTCATTGATAGTGTTTTCCATTGCACACGGGGACAAAACATCAACATCCAATGCCCAGAATTCATCGGCAGTGATTTCGGTTGCACCCGGGAATCCCTTGATGCTGCCTTTGTTTTCTGCTTTGAATTTCATCAACGCATCAATATCCAAGCCGTCTTTGTTGAACAATGTCGTGTTCCACTCTGCAATTGCAACAATTTTTGCGCCCATGTCGCTGCTGCATTTTGCAGTGAACGAACCAACATTACCAAATCCTTGGATTGCGATACGTGCGCCGCGCATTTGTTTGTTTTGTGCTTTTAATGCCTCGGCAATAATAATAGAAATACCCAGACCTGTTGCCTTGGTGCGACCTTTTGAACCCATTAATTCAACCGGTTTACCAGTGAATACACCAAACGATTGTTCGCCGGATAATTTGATATATTCATCAATCATCCACGCCATAATCTGACCATTGGTGTTAACGTCAGGGGCCGGCACGTCTTTCTTTTCACCCAGTATAGGATAAATCGCATCGACATAACCACGACACAGACGTTCCAATTCACCTGTCGACAGTTCTTTTGGGTCGACGATGATACCACCCTTGCCACCGCCATATGGGATTCCGGTGACCGAACATTTGAAAGTCATCCAGATTGACAGTGCTGCAACTTCATCACGTGATACCATTGGATGAAAACGTACACCACCCTTAGATGGGCCAACCGCGGTATTATGCTGGGCACGGAAACCGGTAAATACACGGATAGAACCATCGTCCATTTTTACTGGGATAGATACTTCCAACATACGTTGAGGATTTTTTAAAATTTCATAAACCGTATCTGGCATACCTAATTTATCACACGCAACCTTTACCCGACGTTGCGCGGCCATTAACGGATTCATATTTTCATTTGCCATATTTTACTCCTTTCGGTTATTAAGGCATTAGATAGGCTAGGACGTTAAACGAAACAAATCAACTGGAAAAAGCACCGCATGTTTTCCACTGGACATTTGCCAATAAAAGATATAAAATTGGGCATCATTTGCGGGCGTGGTATAATGGTAGCACGTCAGCTTCCCAAGCTGAAGACGAGGGTTCGATTCCCTTCGCCCGCACCATACTTCGCGTCGACGACGCTTCGTATGGCGCAGCCGAACGGAACGGAGACGATTACGCGAAGTAATGACCTTCGCAGCGCAAAGCGCGTAGTAGGTCTATAACAAAAATCATCAAACATGTTTTATGCATATTTAATCAAGTCTGAAAAACACCCAGAACAACGATATATTGGATTTACCACGAACTTAAAGCAACGTATTCATGAACATAATTCTGGCATGTCACCACACACCAAAAAATACCGTCCATGGAAACTGATAACATATGTTGCATTTTCTGATAAACATGCTGCACTAGATTTTGAATCATATTTAAAGAAAGGCTCAGGATACGCATTTGCAAACAAACGATTATGGACAGAATAAAAATTCAACCGGCCTTGTGTCGGTTTTATTTTTTATATATGGCAACAAAAGAGTTGCACAGCACCGAAACAAAAAAGCATTAAAAAAATAGGTGTCATTTGACACCCGTATTTATTTTTCTACTGGAATTTGCAACAATTGCTTTGGAAAAATCAAGTCAGGATTTTCAATATTGTTGCGTTCTGCAATTATGCTGAACAATATTCCGCGGCGCAAAAAATTGCGTGCAATAACCCACAAGCAATCACCACGACGTACAGTATAAAAAGTATCGTCGTCACCTGTCATTTCGGGCATTATAAATTTATGTGTAATTGTTGAAACCGTACGGCCATCACCATCATGCAAACGAACATCCAATTTATATTCATTGCCCGGCACCAGTTCATCAACATCTGCGCCCAAACCAAAGTGTTTATGGTCTGATACGCGTGCAAATCCGATATATTTATCATTTAAAGACAATGATACACGCAAACGTGGCAACGCATCACCCGTCACAACAATGCGACCATTATCCAGATAATCAATCTTGGACACGTTCAGGTCACCATCATGTAAAACAGTTGGCGATTGCAACAGTGTGCTGCCATCACGCGTCATTAACAATGATACAGAATTTTTATAATCATGTGGTGAAACATATATAAATACTTTATCAACCGATTTAACATCCGGTTCAGTCCCAATCAATGAAATTGTATAATTACCGGCCGCCCATGCATTACGTGGCGCATAGACAAATTCACCACTGTAATCTGTGCGTTCTGTTGCAACAATTTTATTATTCACAACAATTGATACATTTTGATGCGGCAACCAGCGGCCTGCGATAACAATCATGCCGCCTTTTTCAATACGCACAATATCAAATGATGGCACATCGCCATTGTATTCAGGCTTGTTAATATCTTGTTCAATTGCCGGTTGTAATACAGTCACACGGGGCCCGGCCATATTGCGCACCAATGCAACCCATACCGCAACCAACACCACCAGCAATGCACACATAATTGGGAACCAATATGCACGCAATCCCGAACGTTGTTTTGCATAACGATTGTTATCTGACGAATCCGTCGCCATATTAACCACAGACTTGTCAGGGGCAGGGCGCGCAAAGATATTCATCGACGCCAAGAATTTACGTGCAAATGCGCTGCGATTTTCCTTCCAAGACTTTTGCTGAACGATTGCGTTATCAATCAGTGCATCTGTTGACTGTTTATTTTTGCTCTTTTTAGTATACTTTTTCGACATCTGCAATTCCTTAATCTTTTCGATAGACAAATTATTGCAAATTATATTTCTTTGTCAATTTATTTATGATATAATTTACCCAGAAAATCAAAGGAAAACTGATGAAAAAGATAGGAATTATGACAACTGGCGGGGATTGTTCTGGATTAAATACGGTAATCCAGCGCGTATACACCGGTGCCCGCATGCGTGGTTGGGAATTGATAGGTATTATGGATGGAACAGACGGCCTGTTTGAAACCCCGCCAAAGACAGTTCTTTTTAATGACGAAACATTACCGATAGAGATTACACGCCTGTCGGGCAGTTTTCTGCACAACGGCCACGCCGGCGCCCAGAATTTTGAAACCGCGGCCCAAAACGGCACATTGGACAGATTTAACAAACGCTTAAAGAAAGCCTTGTCTTCTTTAAATCTGGATGCATTGATTTTAGTTGGCGGCAACGGCAGTCTGTCCCTGGCATGGTGCAATCGCGAAATCTATTCAGGTGTCCAATTAATCGGCATACCGAAAACGATAGACATGGATATTCCATTAACAGACAAGACGATTGGATTCGACACCGCCGTTCAACAATTGACCAGTTTCTGTGATCAATTAATGATGACCGCACGCAGTCATCATCGCTGGTTTGTAGTACAATCAATGGGGCGCGATTGCGGCGCATTGGCATTAAATGCCGGCATTGCAATTGGCGCGGCCGCAATACTGATTCCGGAAATCAAATTTGATATAGACGCATTGGTTGCACATATAAAAAACCAGCCAACCGATTATGGCATTATTGTTGTATCAGAGGGGGTATCCCTGCGCGGGCACTCTGGCAAACCGGCCGACATTATTTCGCGCAAACTGACCGCAAACGGCATTGTAAATCGTACGGCATTTCCGGAACATACACAGCGCAGTGGTGATACGGTTGCATCAGACAGAATTCTGGCGACTCTCATGGCAGATTGCGCATTACACGCAATTGAAAACAATGAAACATACGTCATGACGGCAATACAGGATTGCAAATGCAAGACAGTTAGTCTGGCTGATTTCTATAATTCGGGCGACATATCCGATGACCCAAAAATAAAAGGCATGCAGACATCCGACGCCTATGTTGATTCAGACGACCCATTATTACACCTGGCACGCGACATGGGTATATATATAGGCGAGGTTAAATAACCAAAATATATTTTGCAAATAATCCCAAATATGATATTATTGCAGTGGACATAAGTTAGTAGCGGGTGTCACGACCCATACCGACATTAAAAATACTTAATCGTCCCGACGTACGCGTCGGGAAGCCGTTGGTTATATAATACCATTTTTGGAAAGACCGCGGATTCATTGTTGGTATTGAATCGTGAACTTCCCGACATCTAACCCAGATGTCTTTTTTTATATAAAGGAAAGGAAAAAACATGAGAAAACTATTTATATTATCACTGATGATTGTCGCACCACTGATGGCATGCCGTGCAGAACCGGATTCGACACCTTTACAGATTATAGAATCCATCGTTCAAAACGCACCAGCGGATGCATATGTTGTAAATGATGTTGAAAATAACGATATTGTAATAAAAGTGCCCACAACAAAAGAATTGCAAGACATTTACGCCATGGATAAAAATGCAATGTTTATAACAGGTAATTTTATGCCAAGCATAGAGGAGGGCTTTTGTTTTATAAACAATGATATAAAATACAATTCGTATCGTGTATTTTGTGGCACCGCCAATGATATTTCTGATAAATATTGGGCTGTGGCAATAGAAAAAGACAATTAAGATAAAAAATCCCCAGATTGGGGGGATTTGTTTAGTCCACCAAGATGAACAAGCCTGCGGCGCACTGGATGCCGTCCTTCGACGACATGACGGTGTTAAGAGATACACCTTTGTCATTGCGAGGGCGCAGCCCGCGGCAATCCAGTAAACATACATTTTGCAAATTTTATAGACCCAACCCCTGCCTACGCAGGGGTGACAAACCATGCGGTATGTGTGGTAATGATACATTATGCAATAAAAACCATCAATGCTTATTGGACACTGTTAATGTTGCACTTTACCAATTGTCACTCCTGCGCAGGCAGGAGTGGGTCTTTGTTACCTGGATTCCGTGGTCAAGCCACGTGATGACAAGCCTGCGGCGCACTGGATGCCGTCCTTCGACGGCATGACGAGTAAGAACAATGCCAGGCGTTAATAAAAAAAACACCCGCCAAATCGGCGGGGATTTTTATTTTCGGAAGAAAGTTTATACAAATTATTTCTTTTCAGAAAAATCTGCGTCTTTTGCGCCGTCATCGGCAGGTTTGTCCGCATTTGATTCTGCGGATTGTGCCTCTTGTTGTGCTTTATAAACCGCTTCGCCCAGTTTCATTGCCTTTTCAGTCAGTTTTTCTGTCTTGTCTTTCAAACTTTCTGCTGTTGCGTCGGCCTTTGCAATTTCGTCTGCCAATTCTTTTTTCGCATCTTCGATTGCAGTCTTGTCTTCGGCACTGATTTTATCGCCATGTTCCTTTAACGATTTTTCAATGCTGAAAATAGCGGTTTCGGCATTGTTTTTAGCCTCGGCCAATTCGCGTTTTTTCTTGTCCGCCTCGGCATTGGCTGCGGCTTCATCGACCATCTTTTTGATATCTTCTTCGGACAGAC
>CAZJGX010000012.1:0-18807 GCA_964545825.1 uncultured Muribaculaceae bacterium | reverse complement strand
ACTTCGTTTAAGGGGATGCCAATGAGCCGTATGTAATATTTATTTTTACCTATCGTCAAAATGATTTTGACGGTGATGATGTATATTACATATAGGAGGCTTTTATGGCGGCAATTTCTGTACAAAATATTTCTTTTTCGTATGATGGTGCATGCGATTTGTTTTCTGATTTATCCTGTTCAATTGGCCAAGGGGCACATATTGCAATAATTGGCGATAACGGATGCGGAAAAACAACATTATTAAAATTATTGGCTGGTGAAATACAACCTGATTCCGGGCACATTATTGTAAATGGGCATTGTGAATTATTGAACCAATTTAATATAAAACATAATAAAAGTGGCGGTCAAAGCCAGATGGATGCAATCGCATCGGTGTTCAATTCTGGTGCAGATATTTTGTTGTTGGACGAGCCAACCAATAACCTAGATGATGTTGCACGATACGGGTTTTATAAAAAATTGCACAGTTATTTTGGAACAGTTGTTATTGTTTCTCATGACAGGGATTTATTGAACAATATCGATTACATAATGGAATTGAATAACGGTAAATTATCTGTCTATGGTGGTAATTATGATTTCTATTGTCAGACACGCGCCAATCAACAACAGAAATTGACCCAGCGATATTCTGACTTACGAACGTATACGGCGCGATTGAATCAGACACGAATTGCCGCCCAATCCATGTGCCATAAGCACGAGGCTAAGCAGGCAAAAGAAAAAGCCAACAAATCAAATGGTTCAAAATTGGTTGCAAACAGTCTGCGTGGCAAAAGCCAAGAAACAGAATCAAAACGTCGCAAACTGATACAACAGAAACTGGCCGCCAATATGGCCGCGATGCAGGAATTATCAACCAAAATGCGGGATGATAAAATAAAAATACCATTATCCTGTCATGATACCGTCTGTGGCAAAGATGTTGTTATAATTAATGATATGTCATTTGGATATGGTGGCGGTGAATTTATATTCAAAGATTTTAATTTGCATATTCGCAGTGGCGAAAAAATTCATCTGATGGGCGCAAATGGTTCTGGCAAGACAACATTGCTGAAATTGATTTGTGGTACACTGGCACCGGTGTCGGGTACCGTGCGTGTAATGGGGCGTGTTGCGTATCTGGATCAGAATATAGCGTTGTTGAATCGTGATAAAAGCATTGTTGAAAATATTGCAGACATTGCAAATATTAAAATTCATGACGCGCATGCGGTTGCGGCAAATTTCGGATTTCGTGGTGATATGTCACGCCGGCTGGTAAAAAATTTATCTGGCGGGGAATTATTAAAGGCAACATTGGCGGCGGTAATCGGTACCGACAATCAACCAGATTTACTGATTCTGGACGAGCCGACAAACAATCTGGATATAAAAAGCACAATTGTATTAGAGGATGCGTTGCATACATATCGCGGTGCATTACTGGTGGTGTCACATGACAAGTCGTTTGTACAAAACATCGGTGTTGAAAATATAATCAAGATATAAAAAAACGCCCCATGTGGGGCGTAATGTTATTCGTATCGCAGACTGTCGATTGGATTTAGTTTGGCGGCCTTTAATGCGGGAAATACACCTGATGCCAGACCAACAACCACTGCAACTGTCACGGATAATATAACGGGCCATGCACTGAACGGAACATTATATCCCATGACAAAACGGCCAATACCCTGGGCCAGTCCCACACCCAATATTAATCCGGCCATTGAACCGATAAATGAAATCAGTATTGATTCAGACAAGAATTGGATAATGATTTGTTTTTCACGGGCTCCTATTGCCTTGCGTATGCCGATTTCACGTGTGCGTTCTGCAACCGATACCAACATCATGTTCATAATTCCGATTGCACCCACCAGTAATGATACCGCCGCAATCGCAATCAGCAACAATTTCAAGTATCCGGTGACTGTTTGCATGGTTTCCATAACTTGTTTCATATCTGTGATTTGAAAGTCATCTGAATCGCCGTCTTTCAGTTTGTGACGCTGGCGCAATAATGCGGTCATTTGGTCAATCGCGACATTGTTATCTGCATCTGAATACAACTTCATTGAAATCATTTGCACCGCGTTTGGAAAGCGTGACCCCGACAGGCGTTTTTTTAATGTTGTGATGGGGATGATAATCATGTCGTCCTGGCTGCCCATGGATGAATCACCCTTGGCCTTGGTGACGCCAACAATTGTAAACGGTGTGTTCTGTACACGGATTACCATGCCAACCGCATTTTTAGGCATCCCCAGTTCTTCAACTGTTTCTGGCCCAATAACCGCGTATGTTGCCGCATTACGTACCGCAGATTGGTCAAAAAATGTGCCGTACTCCATTTCTATGTTTTGTACGGTTGCATATGCCGGATATGCCCCGACCATGGATGTAGACCAGTTTTTGTTTCCGTATACAACCTGGGCACCTGCATTTTGCACAGGGGTTGCAGCGGCTACGCTGGGCAACTGTGATAGAAATTCTGCATCATCAATTGTCAGTGTCATACGGTTTCCGCTGCGAACACCGGCCGATTGTGCCGCGCCTGCGCGAATCATAACGGTATTTGTCCCCAGGGATGAAAATTGATCAGTGATTTGGTGTTGTACGGTTTCACCAACGGCAACCATAATCACCACCGCCATAACACCAATAACAATCCCCAACACAGTTAAAAACGAACGCATTTTATTGCCGCTGACCGACAACAAAGATTCTTTTAATATATCGCTAAATGTCATTTTTTATGCGCCTTTTGTAATACGGATTCTGATTTGGGCACCGCGCCATCATATGTAATGTGACCATCATAGATATGAATCAGGCGGTCTGCATATTGGGCAATATCAAATTCATGTGTAATCATAACAATTGTGATACCCAGTTCTTTGTTCAGTTTTTTAAAGAACTGCAAAATTTCATGTCCCATTTTACTGTCCAGGGCCCCGGTCGGTTCGTCCGCCAGAATCAGTTTCGGATCACCGGCCAGTGCGCGTGCAATGGCAACGCGTTGCTTCATACCACCTGACAATTGTGTCGGCAGATATGATTGGAATTTTTCAAGGCCCACCAGTTTTAACATCTCGACGGCACGTTGACGCCGCTGTGCCATGGGCAGACCACGATACATCAACGGCAACATTACATTGTCCAGAACACTGCGTTTGGATAACAGATTAAACTGCTGAAATACAAATCCGATATATTCGTTTCTGGCAATTGCCAATTCGTCGGGGCTCATATCTGAAATATTTGTCCCGTACAGTGAATATGTGCCCGATGATGCCGTGTCCAATGCGCCGATAATATTCATACATGTTGATTTACCAGAACCCGATGGCCCCATGATTGACACAAATTCACCCGGATATATGTCAAAAGAGTTATCGAATAAAACCTGCTGGGTTCCACCTGATTCCAGTGGGAATACCTTGCAAATTTTATTCATAGAAATAACAGGTGTTTGTTTCATTATACTATTCCCTGATTTACATTGGGCCACCCATCGGGCCGCCGCGTCCACCGCGCTGGTTATTTGATTTTTTAGTGCTGGATGCCTGCCCCTGATATCCGACGACGATTTTGTCGCCAGCCTGAATTTCATCAGAAATAATTTGGGTTTCGGTCGCAGATTCCAGCCCCTTGGTATATTCAACAAAGACAATCTGTCCGTCACGTTGAATTGCCAGGTGTGCATTTGGTGTAATTGACGGGTCAATGTCATCTGTAATTGTATTAAAGTTCTTGACTAAAAATGCGGCGTTTTGTGCCTTCCATGCGTCTGTCACGTGGTCGACAATAACCGTCACAAATGCAGTCATACCCGGCATCAGTCGCAGGTCTGAATTATCAACATCAATTACAACCGTATAAACAACAACGTTTGATGTCGTTGTCGGCGACAGGCGAATCTGACGTACCGTACCAACAAATGTGTCACTTGGATATGCATCAACGGTAAAGTTTACATTTTGACCTTCTTTGATAACACCAATATCTGCCTCGGATATGGCGGTTTCAATCTGCATTTTTGTTAAATCTTCGGCGATTTCAAACAGGTCTGGTGTCTGGAACGATGCCGCAACAGTTTGACCTTTATCCACTTTACGCGATATGACCGTTCCATCCACAGGTGATGTAATCGTCGCATATCCCAAATTCGTCACAGCACGGTCATATTGTGATTGTGCGCGATTAACCGATTGTTCGGCCTGTTCATAACTGGTTTGTGATTTTTCCATTTCTGCACGTGCGATATACCCGTCTGCAAACAGCGTTTTATTGCGTTGGTATTCACTTTTGGCATAGTTGCGTTCGGATATTGCGCTGTCCAGTGATGCTTTGGCTTCGTTCACAGATGCCTGTAATACGGACGGTTCAATCTTTAACAGGATGTCACCTTGCTTTACCTTGGAATTATAGTCTACGAATAATTCTTCAATTGTGCCGGATACCTGGGACCCAACGTTCACAGTGTTTAATGGCTGGATTTCGCCTGTTGCACTGACCGTATAGGACAGGTCGCCGCGGTTGATATTGATGGTGATATAGTTTTTCTTGTCAGATTTACTGCCGCCAAAAATCATATAACCTGCGGTGCCGATTAATATTGCTGACATTGATACCAACACAATGCCGCGGCGTGTAAAGATAGATTTTTTATTTTTCATTTATTGTTGCCTCTAGTTCTGATTTAATATCGCCAATGGCCAGTGCCACCGCCGCACGTTTTATAAACAAGTCATACTTTGCCGCGTTATTTTGACGTTGTGCGTCAATCAGTTCAGATTGCGCCTGTTGCCAATCCAGCATGGTTGCACGTCCAACCTTATACATGCCGGCGGTCACCTTTTCGCTTTCGGTGGCCGATTTCAGCAATGTTTCGGTTTGTGTCAAAACAGTCTGGGCGGTTTTATAATTTTGATATGCCGTAAATACGTCCATCATCGCGTTATCAGCCGTATTTTGTTCATTGTATTTTGCGCGTTCATAGTCCGCCATTGCTGCACGTGCACCATACATATTTGCAAAACCCGCAAACAAAGGCATTGATACGCGTACCCCAATTGAACCGTTTATTTTTTCAGAGCCCACATCAACCAAGCCCGGGATTCTGTCGTCGTTCCAAGAAACAGAACCGGATGCACTGATACTGGGCAAATTTTTCAAAAATGCAGAATTGCGTTTGTGCCACGCCGCATCTTTCTGTGCGGATGCGCGCAACAGGTCTGGGCGCTTTTCCCTGGCTATTTTTATCAAATCATCAATTTGTTCACGTTCAGTATCTGTTCCAAATGTTGACGACATATCGGCAATGGTAATTTCTTGGTCGGCCGGGAAAGACAATTTGGTCAGAAGAGTACCCTTGGCAATTTCGCGATTATTTTTTGCGCGTTCCAGTGATAATTCCGAACTGGCCAATGTGGTTTCGGCCTTTAATACATCGGCACGTGCAACCGCCCCGGCCTTGAATTTCTTTTGCGCGGTATCGCGGGCGGTTTGTGCCACCGCCAATGCAGATGTTGCAGATTTAACATCCGCATCCGCATTTAACAAATTGTAATAAGACCCGACTAATCCATAGACAAAATTCTGTACTGTTTCATCAAATTCAAATCCGGCCGCGCGATATGTATCAATCATCTGATTCATATCGGACAAGCGTTTGCCAAAATCAAATATCAGATATGATGCCGAAATCGATGCGCTATATGACCAATCGTCCCAGTCTTTATTGCGATAATCTTTGCCGGCCGATGCCCCGATATTAACACTGGGCAAATAACTTGCATAACCTGCATTTTTGTTAAAGCGTGCAGATTGCAACGACGCATATGCCGCGGCCGTCTGGGGATTGCGACACAGTCCCAATTTTACGATATCTTGCAACCCGATAACATCCGCAGGCGCGTTTCGCATAGTCGCACAATCATTGGCACCCCACGCGATGGTCGGCATAAATGCCGCCAACAGATAGATTTTTTTCATGAAAACTTCTCTCTTTTCCTTATGTCTGAATATTATAACGTATTTTTTCCAAAAAAGGTTCAAAAAAATATCGCAGAAATAAAAAATCCCCAAATCGGGGACTTTTAAAGGATAGAGAAGAGATTTTTTATACGTTATTTTTTACTATCGGAACCATGGCGTTCAGAATCACGCATTTTTTGTAATTCTTTTTTTTGTTCTTTGGTTAAAATTGATTCAAAATCACGGCGATGTTGTTCAAACAATTTTTGCTGTTTTTCATCCAGTTCCTTCATATCACGTCGCAGTTCTTTGCGCATTTTTTCAATCTTGCGAAATTGTTCGTCGGTCAGAACCGCCTCAAACTTTTCTTGATACCGTTCATGCATTGCCATACGTGATTTGTGCATGTTTTCCATATCTTTGCGATGTTTTTTGCCTAATTCTCGGAACTTGTCACGCTGACTGTCACTCAGGTCTATGTGTGGAAATTCGGCCGGTCGTCCTGGGCCAAATTGTGGGCCACGACGCATATGGCTGTGCAGTGATGGCATTGGGCCATCCAACATAAACATTGGACGCGGTGCATCAATCAGCATAAAAATTTCAAAATCAGGTGCGGACTTTGGGATGGCATCATTTGCCATAACGGATGCTGTTGCCAATATCGCAAATAATGTTCCTATGATAATATTTTTTTGCATTTTATGTCCTTTTCTTTATACATTGCATTAAACGAATATAAACGATTTGAGGTTCATTTATTTCGCAAAAAATCTAACTGTACTGCCAATATTTTGCGCGCGTTAAACAGTCGGGATTTTACTGTCCCAACAGGTATGTGCAATTTCTTTGCAATTTGTTCCAGTGTTAATCCATCAAATTCATGCATAACAATCACCGTGCGTAATTTGCGGGGCAACCTGTCCACCGCCCGCAGAATAATTTTCTGGCGATAAATTGCAGAATATGCATCTTCTGGATTTTGTTTGTCGTCGGTTAAATGTTCCGACAATTCGACATTTTGCCGCGCCTGGGTATAGAATTTATTTTTAAAGTAATCAATACAAATATTGTTTGTAATGATACAAACCCATGACTTTTCGCGGCCTTGTTCAGTATATGTGTCACGCTTTTGCCACAGACGGATAAATACCTCTTGTTCTAAATCCGGATTTGATACCCCCGTTTTTTGACGGATGATTTTTCGCACCAGATATTTGTATTTATCCACCATATCGAACATTAAATAATTCCTATGGCGTCAAATTCGTCAATATAGTATCTGGGCATACTGTCTGTGGAATACAGTTCGGTATACAGCCCGTTGATATCCACATGATTTATGTGTGTATTTATAAAAAACGGTATGCCGATAGTCATGACCACAGTGAATACGCCACAGTTATACAATATACGCCGGCGGCGTGCACGACGCGCGTGATACATGGGGGCGGCTTCTTGTAATAATTTGGAAATATCGTCCATTTTTTTATTCCTGTTATAATCAATATATAAAACGATTTTGCATTTGTACAGGTTCAAAAATTAAATATTAAATACTTTGCGTCGTGGGTCGGCTATGCTATATTCTTGGCACAATGGAAAGGAAATAAAATGGAATTATCCGGACTGACCGCGAATCAAGTTATTTTAAGTCGTAAAAAACATGGTGCAAATATTTTGCCGCGCCCGCGTCCAAAAACGGCATGGGATTTTTTGCGTGATGTGTTTACCGATAAATTAAACCTGATGTTATTATTCTTGGCATCTGTGTTTATTGTGGTTGCGATTTTAGGTCTGGGCAGCATGACCGAGGCTATTGGTATAATCGCCGTTCTGGTATTGATTGCATGGATTGATGTTGCAACCGGCCTGCGCAGTCAGCGCTTTACCCGTCAATTGCAAGACATGGCAGATGTGCGTTATTGTAATGTCGTGCGCAGTGGTCGTATCCAGAATATAAATGTGACGGATATTGTTGTTGGTGACATCGTTATTTTAAATACCGGTGACACAATTTATGCAGATGGATATCTGATATCCGGGGCGGTGGATGTTGATAATTCTGTGTTGAACGGTGAAACCAAACGCGCACATAAAACACCAATTAAAAACTATAAATATAATCCGCGTATCAAAATCACAGGTGATTCATATATTGATAAAAACAGTCTGTTTTCTGGTGCAACAATTCAGTCTGGGCGTGGGCAAATGGTTGTCACCCGCGTTGGTATACAGACCGAGCAGGGAAAAATCCTATCAGATGTTCAAACCATTACTGCACCACGCACATCGCTGGATATACAATTGGATAAATTGGCCACACAAATCAGTAAATTTGGTATTATCGGCGCATGTATTGTGGCGGTTGCATTGATTTCAGTTGATATTTTGCATGCTGGTGGAATTGTCTCATTTTTTAGTATTGGAAATCTGGCGGTAATAAAATCAGTGCTGTCAATATTGGTAATTGCATTAACAATCGTTGCCGCCGCTGTACCCGAAGGATTGCCACTGATTGTCAGTCTGGTTATATCGCAAAATGCACGTGAAATGGTGCGCCATAATGTTTTGGCCAAATACGCCAATAAAATACCCGAGGCCGGCAATATCCAAATCCTGTGTACAGACAAGACGGGCACATTAACCAGTGCCAATCTGATGCCGGTTCAGAATTTCTTGGGCAATGGTGACGCGTTGCCGTTTGATGCGGCGTGTACTGCAAATGAATTATTTCTGTATGGGGTGATTTTAAATGGTGGCGCACGATATGATGATACAGGAAAAATTGTTGGTGGTAATTCAACCGGGCGTGCATTGCTGGGATTAATACCACAGGGTGGGGCGATATTTGAAAAATTGCGCACAGATTACCGTGTCGTTGCAGAATCACCCTTTGACAGTGCGAACAAGTATTCGGCCACCCAATTGCATGGTGCAAATAATGTGACACTGTATATGGGTGCGCCAGAATTAATATTGGCACATGCCAAGAAATATATGACCGCAGACGGTAAAACACATAAAATAAACAAATCTGTTATTGACGATATTATTAATAAAAATGCATCGCGTGCAATGCGCATGGTTGCAACCGCGGTAAGTTTTTCAAATATATCACGCCATGGGTTGCCTGATGATTTGGTATTGGTATGTTTGACGGCATTGCGTGATGAAATAAGGGCCCGCATTCCAGCCGCAGTAGATACAATGCATAATGCACATGTTCAGGTTATAATGATTACCGGCGACAGTTTGCCCACCGCCATCGCAATTGCACGCGAAACAAATATTATGCAGAACCCTGATGATATTGCGATTGGTGCTGCCGAACTGGATGAATACAGCGATGAAACGTTATTGGAAATATTGCCACGCCTGTGTGTTGTTGCACGTGCAGTCCCGACAACAAAACTAAAATTGGTTCGTATCGCCCAAAGCGCGGGATTATGTATCGGTATGTGTGGGGATGGGACAAATGATGCACCGGCGTTGAAATTGGCAGATGTCGGTTTAGCAATGGGGTCTGGCACCGATGTTGCCAAGGCGGCAGCCGATATAATTATAACTGATGATAATTTTGTGTCTGTTGTTGATGCCGTGCGATTGGGACGAACGTTTTTGCATAATATCAAGATGTTTTTACGATTCCAGTTGCCAATAAATATATGGCTGATGACATCATGTTTATTGTTTCCGATATTTATGGGTACGCCTGCATTTTGGGCAACCCAGATTTTGATAATAAATATAATAATGGACAGTTTAAATTCATTGGCGTTTGGTGGCGAACCGTCAAAGCCTGAATATATGCATGAACCCGTTGTGCAAAAGGGCGCGCCACTGATAACCCATCGTGGTATGCGTGGGGTGATATGGATGGCGGTTGGGTTTGCACTGATAACATGTGCACTGTATATCCCACAGATTGCGCATATGTTTGGCAATGCGCTTCAAATAGAAACTGCAAGATTTGTTGTATTGGTGTTTGCTGCGATGCTGAACGGGTTTAATGTCAGAACGGTCGGTGTAAACATATTTCGTGGTCTGTCCAAA
Organism: uncultured Muribaculaceae bacterium; assembly: GCA_964545825.1. Lineage (GTDB taxonomy): Bacteria > Pseudomonadota > Alphaproteobacteria > Rs-D84 > Rs-D84 > Enterousia. Next base: position 8,779 of record CAZJGX010000012.1, on the reverse strand, counting down.
AATCCGATGTTTTCAGGAATAATGGCGTTGGTATTTGTTGCAACAATTGCGCTGGTGCAATTTGGCGGCGCAATGTTCCATGTCACCGCATTAGATGTAAATCAGTGGATTATATTGTTGGCATTGTCATCGTTGATTATTCCATGGGGAATAATTGGTAAATCAATAAACTAACAAAGACATCCGGAGATTAATTATTCACGCCAGACAACAGTTTCGAACATTGAATTTATCTCAGTGCGCAGTTCCGCATCGGTAAAAAACTGTTCACGTTCAGCGGCACTAGTGCCGTGCGTCGCATCTTCGAAATGTGGGATATATTTTTGAATTGCGATTGTTTTGACGCCGCGATTGTGCAAATCATGCGCGATTTCACGCAAATCATCAATATTGATAAATCGTGGGTCACAGGTAATGCGAACCTCAAAATCTTTTCCGGTAGATAACCAGAAAGTCAGACTTTCAATCATGCGGTCGTACGCGACAGCGTTTCCAACCAGTGATTCATATTTTTCACGTGTCGCCTTGTAATCCAGACCAATCCAGTCAACATAAGGTGCGGCTGATTTTAAATTTTCAGGATAAAAACCATTTGTATGCAACCCAATTGCAAAACCTAAATCTCGCACCCGGCGCATATAGTCAAATAAAACGGGGCCCTGCATTAATGCCTCGCCCCCGGAAAAGACGATGGCTTCTAATTTCCCAACGCGTTGTGTTATCCAATCAAACACCTTGTCTGGGGCATAGTCACCATCGCGTACATCTAACAGATGGGGGTTGGAACAATACGCGCATCGCAACGGGCAACCGACCAAGAATAATACCGCCGCCAATTTACCCGGGTAATCGATGGTTGTAAATGACACCAATCCCCCAATCTGAATCTCTCTCATAATTCTTATGCTGCCTTTTTCATCAGTTCACTATGGCGTGCACCTGTTGACAGGCTGTTTGCCTCGGTAAATGTTTTTCTTTCACAGAATTCAGAATATTTACCAATGTTGAAATTAGAAACCGGACGGATGAATCCCATAGAGCGTGAAAAGCGTTCGCATGGTGTTCTTTGTAATGTTTCTGTGTTTGCCATAGTGTTTCCTCCCTTTATTTTTTGTGGCGTTATGTTAATTTTATTGATCGTTTGATACCCGTGATGCGGCGGCAATTTCTGCGTCGCATTTCGGACAAAACTCATAGTTCCCAGCCAGATACCCGTGCTTTGGACAGATTGAAAATGTCGGCGTCAGTGTCATGTACGGTATGCGATAGTTTTCAAATATCGTGCGTACAATTTTCTGTGCGGCATCCCCGGATGACACCGGTTCACCCATATACAGGTGCAACATTGTGCCACCGGTATATTTGCGTTGTAATTCTTCCTGATGTTCCAGTGCGACAAACGGATCGTCTGTAAAGTTCACCGGCAATTGCGTTGAATTGGTATAGTATGGTGCATCAGGTGTGCCAGCCGTAATGATATCCGGGAAATTCTTTTTGTCGGTTTTTGCGAACCGGTACGAACATCCCTCGGCCGGTGTGGCTTCCAAATTATACAAATTCCCTGTCTGTTCTTGGAACGTGGCCAGATTGTCGCGGATAAAATCCATTACATCCAGAACCAACTTTTTCCCCAGGGTGGTCGCGATATTTTCACGGTCATTTGTAAAGTTCCGCACCATTTCATTTGCACCGTTTACACCGATGGTTGAAAAGTGGTGATTCCAATTACCCAGATAGCGTTTTGTAAATGGATACAAGCCGCGTTCCATATTCTTGGATATGATATTGCGTTTGATTTCCAGTTGATCACGTCCTAGTTCCAACAGTCGTTTTAATTCAACAAACAAGCCATCGCGGTCGCCCTTGTGCAGGTATCCGAGTCTTGCCAAGTTAATTGTGAATACGCCAATAGACCCGGTCTTTTCCGCAGACCCGAACAGTCCGCCGCCACGCTTTAACAATTCACGCACATCCAGACGCAATCTGCAACACATTGAACGCACATCCGTTGGATTCAAGTCAGAATTCAAGAAATTCTGGAAATTCGGAATTCCGTATTTGGCCGCCAAATCAAACAGTGGTTTTACATTTGGATGATTCCACGGGAAATCCGGTGTGATGTTATATGTCGGGATTGGAAATGTAAATGGACGACCCTGGGCATCACCTTCGGTCATGACTTCCAAAAATGCTTTGTTAATCATATCCATTTCCGCCTGCAAATCACCATATGTGAACGGCATTTGTTCGTGTCCGACAAATGGATGTTGTGATTTCAAATCAGTTGGACATGTCCAGTCAAATGTGAAATTGATAAACGGTGTCTGGGTGCCCCAACGACATGGTACCGCGCAATTAAATATCAATGTCTGCATTGCGTTTTTCACATCGCTGTATGACAATTTGTCCAATCTGACATACGGAGCCAGATAAGTATCAACCGACGAGAACGCCTGTGCGCCTGCAAATTCGTTTTGCAACGTACCCAAGAAATTTACCATATGCGAAATTGCAGTTGCCATATGTTTGGCTGGTTCGCATTGCAGGTATCCTGGAACGCCGTTAAATCCTTCGTATAACAATTCACGTAAAGACCAACCGGCGCAATACCCGGTCAACCATCCCAAATCATGAATATGCACCGCCGCAGATTTGTGTGCATCGGCGACAGCCTTGGGATACAGGTTCAGCCAATATTCCGCTGTCACACGTTCGCTGGTTCGCAGAATAAGACCACCAATCGAGTATCCGATATTTGCATTTTCCTTGATACGCCAGTTTGAACCGCCGACATATCCGTCGATAACTTCGACCGCGTCAATGGATGAATTGCGAATTTCAGCCCGTTTTTGACGATAGATAATATAACTTTCTGCGGTCTTGTATGCCTTCATATCCATCAATGTTTGAATAACGATATCTTGTATCGCCTCTACCATTGGGGTTTTGCCAGCATACATAACGTCCAGGCGTGTCAAAACGCCCTGGGTGGCGTGAACGACCTGTTCGTCGGTCAGTTCAGTTGTCACGGCAACCGCCTTTTTTATCGCCTCATAAATTTTCTTGGCGTCAAACGGTACTGTTTCGCCGCTGCGTTTTTGCACGGCAACCAATGACGTGGTAAGTGTTGGAATCAACTCTATTTTTGTTTCAGTCTGTGTTGTTGACATCTTATATCCTTTATTGTCCAAAAACACAATATATAGTGGTTGTTAATCTAATTTAATCACAATATATAGTTTTTAATAAAATCTCGCAATATATAAAAAATGATTTTTATTGTATTTTTTTCTTTACTTTTAAAAAGGCCTAAATTCCGCATTGTTCATCACGAATCGGACTAGACTGTTTTCATACCAACGGTATTTTTGTATAGATTTTTAGTAATAATTATGTTTTTTAATGATTCGTTTTTTATCCCAAAATACAAAATATAGATACTTTTTTGCGATTCGATGCATATATATTGACAAAAGTGGGCTCTGTCGTAGTGTTCAATTTTAGGTTGTGTTTCCTATTTGTCTGTCTATATAATTCATATGTTCGGGGCATGGTTGCCCAGACATCACATAAAACAAGAGCATATTATTATGATGAAAAACATATACGAAATGCTGCAAGACGTGTGTTCTCAGAATAAAGACCGTATTTTCTTTGTCAGACAGAACGAAACGTATGCAGATTTATTAAAAAAGGTGAAACAGCGTGCCGTCACATTGGCATCTCGTTTCGGAATCAAAAAGGGTGACACTGTTGCAATCCTGTCGGGGAATACACCGGATTTTATCCGTTCGTATTTCGCAATTACATCCCAGGGTGCAAAAGTTTTGATGTTGGATACAGGTTTATCTGAAACAGAACATCTGAACATGATGAAACGTACCGGCTGTAAATTGGTTTTGGCGCAAAACAATCATTTTATTGATGGGGCACCGACCACATTTGATATCGAAACGATTGATGAAACAGACGAACATGACTTTGTTGCCGCGGATGTTTCGCGCGATGATGTTGCGATGTTGTCATTTACATCTGGTTCAACCGGTAATCCAAAGGTTGTGGGCCTGACCCATAATAACATATTATCACTGGCCCAGGGCGCATTGTTTTACAGTCCTGTGATAAAGCCCGGATATACTTTCTATGGATTTTTACCGTTATACCATATTTATGGTGTTGTTATTAACATAATTGCACCATTGGTATTGCGTGGCAAATTACTGTTGCAGCCAATTTTGAATCCGCGTGAATTCTTGAAAGATTTCAAAGAATATCGGCCAGAGGTTATACCGGCGGTTCCACGTATTTGGGAAACGTTCTATAAAAAGATAATTGCATCCGCCAAAGAAAAACATGCATACACATTTATGCGTATTGTTGTATCATTGCGCCATGTGCTGCGTGCGGTGGGACTGGGGGTCGTTGTGAAAAAAGTGACCCAGCCAATCCATGATCTGTTTGGTGGCAATACCAAGGTTTTGGTGTCTGCCGGTGCAACATTGAAACCATCAATTCGTCGATTCTTTGAAAGATTGGATTTTGCCGTTGGCGATTGCTATGGATTGACAGAAACCACAGGGCCGTCAAACTTTAACTTTGCATTTCGGTTAGATGATGGTCGCATGTATTATGCGGGGCCATTGCAGGGAAATGAAATCCAAATTCATAACCCGGATAAGCACGGTGTCGGTGAAATCTGGATGCGTGGCAATATGGTTATGCCCGGATACATTGATAATGATGCCGCCAATGCCGAAGCGTTCGAAGACGGTTGGTTCAAAACAGGTGATTTGGGCAAACTGGATAAAAAAGGACGCCTGATTGTAAAGGGACGCAAAAAGCAAGTTATTGTTCTGGACAGTGGTAAGAACGTGTATCCGGATGAACTGGCCGACCTGTATCTGCAAAATGACGAGATATTGGAAGCCGCCGTCTTTGAATACACAATAAAAGGTAAAATTGTACCATATGCGGTATTCCAGGTCGCACCCGGCACGACTGTGGCGCGTGTAGCGTCATTGGTCAAGGCGTCAAACCTGACTATTGCGCCATACAAATGGGTGAAACATTTCGCAATTACAGAAGACGAATTGCCCCAGACATCCGCCCGCAAGGTAAAATTGTTTGCGGTCAAAGAAATGCTGGATAACGGTGCATTTGAACGCTGTGCTGAATAAATAAATCCTTCCCCCCGATTAATGGGGGGATTATTTGTATTGACAAAATATTGTATGCGTACTATATTTTAATGGAGCCAAAGGGGATGTATCGTGCCAAAGAAAAATTCTGAAGACGCGTTAATTATACCTGTATTGAAATACAGTACGTCATATCCTTACTTTGGTGAATTTCGATTTTGCGATTTATATAATGCGCAAAGTAATTTACATCGCTCTGAATTTTGTAATATACCCCAGGACAGTTATCTTGTATATATTGGCAAGATAAATGGTGACATTATATGCGGTGCGCTGTGGCGTTTGATGGGATATAATCCTGGACGTTTTGGCACTGTAAATCCGTTTATGCATAACGGGCGTAATAATATCTTTCATTTTGCACGTACTGATGTTGTGCCGACCGGCCCGGCCGCAGATGATTTAATACAAATTCGCAAAAAACTGCGTGATTTTCTGTTCGCAAATGCCAATGAAAACGGTCAATGGGACGATGAAATCAAGACAGACCAACATGGATGCGTTTATACAGTATTACGTGATGGGCGTACAGGCCCGATGTATAAGCGCCTGTGCATGTTGCGTGATGCCGTTCAGATTATAACAAAGCGAAATGTATCGGATTTTAAAAATAAACGTGGCCCGTACCGTAATCAAATAATTAATGCTGTACGTGTGCGTAATCCGGGATTACTGCCACACCTGACGAAATCTGATGATATATCGATTGAATATGATGTATCTATGGACAGAATTGATGATATGAACGACAGTCTGCAAATTACATTGGATAATCGTGCATATGTATCGTCCGAATTGTATGAGCAGGCATTGGCAGACCGCGCCAGTTTGATGGCTGTTATCGCTGATGATTACCTGCGTTGATTTTTATTTGCATACCGCAACATATGGTGGACGGGATTTTTCTGTATCTATCACCCCAGCACCACAATTCAGACAGTTAAATCTGCGGTTCTGTTGATGATATATATCCAATGGTATATTAACGCCACGCAGGTCTGAAACATTTGTGCCGTATGTGTAATTTGGAAATCCGAAATAGAACGCACGTGATGGGCCGGTACAATCTGATGCATTTAAATAGCATGTTGGATTATCAATCTTTGATACATCAGGCACGCATACGGATGCGCATGTTTCTGGATCAGTCACCAGTTTTTCGCACTCTGTACACGAAGTGTTTTTTAAAACGCGCAGTGTGGTTCCGCCACGACCATATATGATGCCACTGGCCACGTGTGCGCATTTTTTTGTTGTGGCCACCTCGGATGGGTTGGATACACACTCCCACTCTAATGTTTCATAGTTCAGGCGGGCAACCATGTTGCCGGGGCACTCTCTATCCGGGAAAGGATTTATGCACTCCCATACTTCATCCACGATGACGGCGGTCTGTGAACTGGCGCACAATGGTTTGCGTGATTCATCTGGTACGCACTCTAATAATTCAGAATCCCAAATCATATCGCCGCCACAGTCTGCCTTGGTATTGTATCCGATACATTGCCAGCGGCCAAATCTGTACATTTTTGCAGTGCCTGCCGGACAATTTATATCCGGGGCATTTTGTGCGGTATATTCTTGATCGGTATCCGGAATTTCAAACTGGGTCATGTATACCAATTGGCCGTCGGTCAGTTCTAATTTTTTCTCTATCGCTTTGGGAACCGCACGTTTATTAACCGTGCCGCCTGATACTATTTTGCCGTCTTGGAATATGCCAAAAGTACCACTGTCCGCATAATACTTTTCTAATATTTCCATCATGGAATTATAATTGTCGTATGCCAGTGGGCCGGTGGTTGTTATAATAAAACGATATGTCGGTTTGCGTCGGCCTGTTCCATCGCAATCCATTATAGACATACTATTGTTCAGGCATATGAATTGGCTATCTATTTCAGCCTGTTCCACACATATGTCAGAAAATTTCGTGCCGCGGATTTGTGCGTTGTGCACCGCCGTTGCACACTCTGCAATGCCACGCAGGTCTGCCTGATTGACCGCCGTTTCTGTATCGATTGAACCGACACGTGTGCTGGGGGCGGATATCATATAATATCCCATCATCAACACAGCCATCAATATCATGATAAAAATATTCATTATTCTCCCTTGCGATTTATTAAAAGTCTAGGTAATATAACCATAAAATGCAACAGGAAAACTGATGATGAAAAAAATTGTTTTATTATTTGCGCTGGCGATGTCTGCATGTGGATTCCGTCCAATGTTTTCCGGCCAGAATACGGACATATATGTTCCGCCAATTCGTGGTGTTAACGGTATTGAACTGCGTAATCGATTAAATGCTCAATTTGGGGGCATGCATGATGCATCGTCACCATATACATTGACTGTCACATTGGATGATCCGCGTACTCAGTACAAGGCATTGGAACGCACCGGTGATGCCACCTGGCAACAGATTAGTCTGACTGCCAGATACACTTTGTCGCATGGTACAGAACAAATCGCCACCGGTACCGAAACTGCATCTGAATCATATACGTTTGTGCGATATCTGGTTGCGTCAAATGCATCATATAACAATGCGGTTCAAAATATTATTCAGGTATTGGCAACGAAAATCAGTACTCGCGCAATTGCAGAGGTTGCACATAATTCCGATGGCAAATAAGTATGAAGTGGAAGGAAAAAGATTTTAAAACATCAATTGTAAAAACGCCTGCGGTGTTGATTTATGGCGCGGATGCCGGCCAGGTGGATGAATTTTGTGACATTGCAGTCGAAAAACTGGAAATTGAAAAAGACAATCTGTTTGCGCTGGATGCGGATGATTTGCGTGAAAAGCAAGATGCACTGTTTGCTGAGGCTTGTACCCCATCAATGTTTGGTGGTCGCAAAATGGTCATAATTTCAAATGCTGGTGACAGTGATGCGAAACTGATATCAGAATTGATTTCGCATCCAGGTCTGTCGGCAACGGTGATTGTTTGTGCCGGTGAACTGCGTGCGGGTGGCGGCCTGCGCACGTTATTTGAAAATGATGATAAAATCGCCGCATTGCCATGTTATATGGATGATGCGCGCAGTCTTGCCGATTTGATACGAAATGAATTATCTGCCGCCGCGGGTATCAATCAGATTACACCGGATGCAATGGCATATATGACAACGCATTTGGGTGGTGACCGCGGAATTACGCGTGGATTTTTGGCAAAAATTGCACTGTACGTTGATGATAAGAAAATCGTTGAATTGGAAGATGTGGAAAAGTGCTTGCCGGATACGGGCGCAGCCGATGCGGATGATTTTCTGTATTCTTTGACCGCGGGATATGTCCAGCAGACAATGATGGCGTTGGACAGATTGCTGTATGCGAATATGGATCCGAACATGTTGGTTCGCAAGTTGGATAAACATTTCAAGACATTATTGACGGCGGTGGTTGATGGGCATCTGCCGCGCCTGTTTTGGAAGGTTGAAGATAAGTTCAATCGTGCGCGCAAGATTTGGCCGGCGTCTGAAATTTCGGCGGTCTTGGTGCGTTTGAACGAATTGGAACGTCAGTTGCGTACAACCGGCATGCCGGGCGAGGTTTTATTACGTGACTTTGC
>CAZJGX010000011.1:17065-18834 GCA_964545825.1 uncultured Muribaculaceae bacterium | reverse complement strand
AAAAAAATATGAATTTTATTTGTCAGACCATAAAATCCCATAAATTGATTATAAATTGTCATTGACAACCATAAATGCGCGTGCTACATTTTATGCGAAGTCGGAAAGGGAAACCGGGCACAGCCCATAAAACAAAGACCATAAAATGTCATTGTTTCTCTCATCTTATGAAAATCGTTTGGATACCAAGGGGCGAATTTCCGTGCCTGCCTCTTTCCGGGCTTCGGTGTCCGGTGAAAAGTTCCCAGGCGTTGTTTTATTCCGGTCTTTTACCAATAATTGTATTGAGGGATTGTCCATGTCCCGTATGGAACAATTGGCCACTGCAACGGATAAATTCGGTGTTTTTGATAATCAATTGGATGATTTAACGGCAATGCTGTTTGCGGATGCGCGTCAATTGGCGTTTGATGTGACAGGGCGCATTGTTATCCCATCAGATTTATTGGCGCATGCCGGCATTAGTGATACGGCAATATTTGTTGGTCGTGGCAACAGTTTTCAAATCTGGAATCCAGACAGTTTTCGTGCCGCGCAAAATGCGGCGTTAAATCGCCTGCGTGAAACACGTCCAAATTTAAAATTGGATTAGTTATAAAAAATAAGTGACGCATCTTGCGCCACTTGTTTTTTTGTGCCTATATCACACATTATTTATTTTTTCTGTTTTGAAAATGTTCCAATCAATATTAAAACCAATGCCGCAAAGGTCATTGACAGCCACAGTATTTTTGGTATATTGCCTTCACTGATTTCTAGAATATTGCGGTTAATTGACCACTGTTTATGTGTCTTGTTATTGATACCGTTTATATATATCGGTTCTGCATGAATACCATTTTTATCAATAGATACATTTACATAACCCATTTCTTTTATATCGCCACGTGGTGATTGGCCGCTGGCCGGTGTCGTGTACAGTGGAACGCCCTGGAAAGTTTGTGGGTACCAATAATGTACATGGCCGGAAAATATAGCATCGGGTTTGTGTTTCTTTATCATGGTCATCATGCGTTCGGCAGATTGGTCGCTTTGGCGATGTGATTCCATGTCGCGCGGATTGATTGGCGGCATGTGTGTATATAATATTGTGTATTTAAACCTGGGCTTGATGTTCGTCATCACCCAATCATAGAATTTCCACTGTTGTTCATCGATTGTTTCACTGGATGAATCTAATGATATGAACAATGTATTGCCATATCCAAACCAATAATATGGGGCCCCCAGTCTGTGTGTGTATTCATGTTTAGAAATTGCGCCAAACCCGGATGGTGTGACGTCATGATTGCCGGGTGTGAAATACACGGGCGTTTCACCAACATTTTCATCAACAACATCAACCATGTGGGCAAAATGTTCGCGCGCGGTACCATTAACCAGGTCGCCAATATATATAATAAAATCTGGGTTATCGCTTGTGACTTTGTTTAATACGATTGGCAGTACTGTATCATTGTGACCGGTATCGCCAACAATTGAAAATTTAATTTGTTTTGCATCTGGATTTAATATGTATCCGGCCGGTGGATAGTAATCGTGTTTGCCGTTATACATACTGGCGCGTACATATTGACGCATGCCCAACATCATGCATGACAAAATCAAACATATGCATCCGAATTTTTGCATCAGATTAGAATATTTCATTTTGTTCCTTCTTTTTTTTCTTGTGGCGTAATAATAAGACAAAGATTGCAAAAATCTAGTGTTTTTATTCGACTGTATTGGTAAGATAATAGCAATTTACAATCCTAAAATCCTGTGTT
>CAZJGX010000011.1:15588-16965 GCA_964545825.1 uncultured Muribaculaceae bacterium | reverse complement strand
CGGCCCATGCGTTCTGGCTTTGACAAGATTTTGAAACTGCCAAATCCTGCGAACTTGACTTCTTCGCCATTGATTAAAGATTCTTGGATTTCATCAAATACGACATCCACTAGTTTATATGCGTCTGCGGTTGTGAATCCAAAGCGTTCGCGCAGACGGTTTGCCAAATCATTTCTGGTTATTGTTTTCATTTCTTACACCCTGATTAATGCCGCACCCCAGGTCAGTCCACTGCCAAATGCGGGATATAAAATTAATTGACCGCGTTTGATAAGTCCGTTGTCCATACCGTATGCCAAGGCCAAAACCCCGGATGCACCACTGGTATTCGCGTGTTTATCAACTGTCACTAAAATCTTTTCCAATGGGAATCCCAAACGCCCGGCGCCACTTTGAATAATGCGCAGGTTTGCCTGATGTGGAATAATCCAGTCAACATTGTCTGCGGTAATGCCCGCGTGTTCCATGATATAACTGGCAGCCTCTGGCATTAATGTGACAGCCTTTTTGTATGTTTCCGGCCCGTTCATTGCGATTTTATGATTTTCTGTTCCGTGCAACATATCAAAGCATTTGCCGTCTGCCATTACAACTGTATCAATAATACCGGAATAACTGGATGAAGAATGTTCAAATATTAATGCACCCGCGCCATCCCCAAATAATACGGCCGTACTGCGGTCAGACCAATCAATGAAACGTGACATTTTTTCTGCACCGATAATCATGATACGTTCGTGCATACCGCCCGCAAAAAATCCGCGTGCACAGTGCAATGCATATATGTATCCGGTGCATGCGCCACGTACGTCAAACGCCGGGGTGTCACGTGTCGCCCCCAGTTTGCCCAGTACCTGAACCCCTACGGATGGAAAATCTAATTCCGGTGTCGTTGTTGCAACAATCACCATATCAATGTCGTTAATCGTCAGGTTTGCGTTTTCCAATGCGCGCCTGGCGGCAATTGCTGCCATATCGACGACCGTTTCATCTTCTGCCGCAAAGTGGCGTTCACGCATACCTGTGCGCTGAACAATCCACTCGTCAGAAGTGTCCATAATTTTTTCAAAATCTTGGTTGGTCATAATGCGCGTCGGCAAATAAGAACCATAGCCAATCAGTCTGCTGCCCATACCTTTCTTCCTTCTGTTTTTGGTTTGTCACATTATATCGGTGCGGATAAGGACTTGCAATATTAAAATCAGAATAATAGAATAATTGGCACGTGTCCTCATAGTTCAACGGGATAGAACAAATTCCTCCTAAGAATTAAATCCGGGTTCGAGTCCTGGTGGGGACGCCAAAAAATTTGCGTCCACACCAGGACGAAGAAACCGGACAGAGGGTTCGAAAACAAGTAGGCGAGACAAGCCTTGG
>CAZJGX010000011.1:11151-15488 GCA_964545825.1 uncultured Muribaculaceae bacterium | reverse complement strand
CAGAGGGTTCGAAAACAAGTAGGCGAGACAAGCCTTGGCGCAGTCGAGGCGTCACGGTTTGCCCACAGGCGTATTGACGCCGAGGGAATCCTGGTGGGGACGCCAAAAAATAAAATGGGTTATGCTATGAAAAACAAGGCTGTCAAAATAGGAATCATTGCCAGTATATTGCCACATATATTTTGCTGTGGGTTGCCAATTGTGTTATCAATTGTATCACTTTTTGCGCCAGAGGTTGCGCATAACAACACCATAATCCCGGATTGGATTGAACCGTGGATATTTGTTTTCTCGGCCGGGATGCTGGGGGTGTCATGGGTTCTGGTAATGCGCGAGTGTCAATGTGCATGTGATCATTGTCATGGCGATAACACGCATAAAGTACAAAAGATTATTCTGACTGTTATAACGGTAATATTTATTGCAAGTGTCTTGTTGCATGTCGCAATGCATGGTTAAAAAACGGGGCGTTGCCCCATTTTTTATACAAATTTTTCCGGTACCAATCGGCAAATTGATTTCCATGCGCGTCGGAATATTGACGTGTCCGGACTGCGACGATATGTGCGTGGGGCGGCGTCGCCCGGGCGACTGCCGCGCCAGATTGTATTGCCTTTGTCATCGTTCGTCACATGCCATGATGTTTGTGTGTCTTGGATAATCATTTTGCGCAGTTTGTCTGCAAATTCGCGGCTTTCAAAAATCGCAACATTTTCAGTATTGTAATATGCGCTGCGTGGATCCATATTAAAACTGCCAATCCAAGAAATATCGTCATCAAACACGATTGTTTTGCTGTGCAGAACGGAAAAACTGGATTGTTTGCGTTCGCGGTCGTGTTCTTTGCCGCGCAAATTTTCCGCCGACAGCATGAATTCATACACATCTGCCCCGGATTCAATCAATTCTTGGCGATATTTTTCCCATTTTGCATATACTGTCGGTGCATTTGTAGATGCAAGCGAATTGGTGACGATAGTCATATGAACGCCGGATTTTTCTTCTTGCATCATGTGTTCGAGGCCCCCCTGGCCCGGTACAAAATACGCCGCCGACAGATAAACGCTTTTGTTCGTTTTATCCCACAGATGCTGTAATGCCTGGATGATGGTGCCGTGATATTGTTCTTTTTCTGGCATGGTCATTTCAACCTTGGACGGTGGGTCTGCCAAGAATTTTCCATGTCCCCAACAGAAATCAAAATGTTTTTCTTTGAATTCGTGCTGTGCCAACGAAATAATCTTGTTATACCGATTAACATCTGCGGCGCTTTTGCTTTGAATTTCTGCAAATGTGCGTTCCAGTTTCTTTAATGCCTTCTTTGATTTTGCCTTTGGGAATACTGCGGCCGGAATAGATAGGTGATGATTCCAGTATTCGTTAAAACTGGCGGTGGCATATCGGGTCATGTCGCCCAAGAATAATACGTCGGTATCGGAAAAGTTGGATGCCGTTTCCGGATAGAAATAATTACTGCCGACATTTCGGCCGCCGGTAATGTATGCGACATTATCTACGATAAACAGTTTGTTATGCATACGCGAATTCAATCGCGAAAAATCCATCATAAATTGCGGATAGTATAAAACCTTGGCCCGGTTGGATACGGTATTGAAAACCTTAACCTCTATATTAGGGTGCTGGTTTAATAGCATAAAGTCTGCAATGTCAGAGTGTGTGCCATAATCGTCCACCAGGATTCGTACCTTGACCCCGCGGTCAGCGGCATTTTTCAGTTCGCCGATTAAAACCTTGGATGAAAAGTCATTGCTGTAAATATATGTTTGCAGGTCAATTGTCTTGGTCGCCATACGCGCGAACGCACCGCGAATAACAAACGCAGATAACCCGTCATCAATCAGGGTCGCGCCACTGATGTTGTCGTCGCGTGATAATTCTGTGGCATAACATTGGGCAATCGGTGTCTGCATCGGGTCATAATCGAAATCATCAGGTGTGATTTTGGCAATGTATCCATCCAATCTTTTGTCATGTGTGGTTGTGGGGACTGTCGTACAACCCATTAATGGCAATGCTAAAATAAACATTGATACTTTTTTTATTATAGACAATTGATAACCCTTTTCGCCAAATTATGATAAATTTTAATGTTTATATCAAGACAATTTCATCGGCAATTATTATTAATAAACTGAGGCTTGCGTTAACTTTTTGTTTGCGTGACATTGGGCTTTGTGATAAAATACAGATACTAGGAAGGATTATTTCGCTATGAGAAGACTTGTTGTCGTACTAAGTGGATTACTGATTTTGCCCGCATTTGCGGAGGTTGCGCCGCTTTACTATGATTCCGATATTGAAATGATGGACATGGAATCAGATGTTGCTGATGTTGAAGATATTGATGTGCAAACCAACGCAAATGTTGCACCGGCACCGACTGTGTCGAATGCGCGTGTAAACACTTCGCGCAGTGCGGGTCGCACATCTTCATCACGTGCGGTTGCCACAGGTGGGCGTACAAATATTACAAATGTGGCTAATACGACGACACGCAATTTGTCTGCGCGTTCATCAAATAATGCGGCGGGTGTAAACGCTGCACGTACAACTGTATCTCGTGCGGGTACAACACGTGCCGGTACTACGGCGGCATCGCGCGCAACTACATCTGGAACAACAACACGTAATGTTGTTGCGTCACGTAATTTGCCAAATGCCGCGCAAAATACAACTGCGCGTGCCGCAACAACTGGTGGGGTAAATCCTGCGCGTGTATCAATTGTTCAAACAGATACTGTAAATACACCGTTGTATACGGGGCGTGTTGGTACGGCGAACACGGTGCGTGCACGTGTTCCGACGGTTCGTATGGCGTCTTCTGCAACAACTACTACTGCGGCCAGTACGGCTGAGACCAAGGCGGATACTGTCAATGAATTGGATGAATTGGCGCAAATGACCGATTATTGCAAGGCGCAATATACCCAGTGTATGGATAATTTCTGTAATGTTCTGGACGATAATCAGGGCCGTTGCAGTTGCAGTACAAACCTGAAAAACTATTCAAAAACAGAAACCGCATTAAAGCAGGCAACTGAAAACTTGCAGGATGTCGCGCAACAGATTCAATACATTGGTCTGACCAAGGATGAAATTGAAACATTGTTCACCCAGACCGAGGCTGAATTAAAAATGCAAAGTACCACTGACAACAGTCAGATGAAAAATGATTTGGACAGAATCAAAAACATGATTGTTGATGTAAAGTCTGGAACTGCATCTGTCACCGACACGGGGATGAGTTTTGATTTATCAGGATTGTTGGATTTCTCTATCAGCAGTACCGGATTTGACCTGGGTTCATTGTTCGGAGCAAATAATTCCAGCACCGCATCAATCAGCAACCAGCGTGGCGAACAATTGTATAAAACAGCAACCGCACGTTGCAAGGCGGCGGTATTGAACAGTTGTGCAAACCAGGGTGTTGATGTATCTGTAATCACCAATTCGTATGATTTGGAAATTGATAAACAGTGTATTGCATATGAACGTTCATTGTCTGATGCAAACGACCAGATGTCATCAACAGTGCGCAATGCGAAAAGCGTATTGCAAAAGGCACGTTTGATGGTTGCGCAACAGAAAAATGTGTATGATCTGCGTGGATGCGTAAATGCATTGGATACATGTATGCAGGATGAATTTGTATGTGGTTCGGATTATGAAAACTGTCTGGATCCAACCGGCAAATATATCGTTAATGGCGAGGTTGTAATCGGTGGCCAACCGGGGGTATCTGGTGGCGGATTGGTTGCATCCAGCACCAAGGCAAATCCGGCGGGCCTGTACAGTGTATGGGATTATTCGGCTGTTGATAAAGATAATAAGACGCAGCCCTACAGTGCATTTGGTAATGGCAGTGTCGCATCGTATGTCGAGGCCAATATGAATACCGCCGTTGGTGACTTTAATGGTGCACCAACGAACATGGCAAAATATCTGCAACAAAAAATCGGATATTCAAACGAAGATGGTAAAAATTTTGGTATGTGCATATCTATCTTGAACAAGTGCCAGGATTATACATACACCAGTAAAAAAGGAAATACCAAAATATATAATCCGAACAATGATGTTGTTCGCAACTATCTGGAACGTGTATCCATGCAGATAAAGGCCGCCCAGGACGAAGTCTTGGCAGACTATGCTGAAAGTTGCATATCTGATGTGGCATCATGCCTCAGCCAGAATAATTACACATCATTGAATCAGGTTCTGAATACGTCTGATTCTGTGTCTGCGGTGGCTGTGGCGGCATGTCGTCCGACTATCAACACATGTATGTCTGTCACAGGATATAATTCGTTCATTGA
>CAZJGX010000011.1:0-11051 GCA_964545825.1 uncultured Muribaculaceae bacterium | reverse complement strand
CGTTGTTCTGGTGCGATGTACATTTTATTGTCGGGTGTCACATTAAATGCGTCATACCATGCGTCAATATGTGGCAGTATTCCGTTTACACGATTATGGCCTAACGAGTGCTCGTTCGTTTTTGTTTGGCGCAGTGCCTCGGCATCACGAATATTTTGCGCCCATGTGCCGGCATATGCGATAAAGAACCGCATTTGTGGACTCAAATCCTCAACGTCATTTGTTTTATCACCAAAACTGTCAAATGCGGTATACGATATCGTCACACCACCATAGTCTGCCAGATTTTCCCCCAGTGTGAATTCACCGTTTGCAAAAATCCCGGGTGCGATTTCAATTTTATTAAAGAAATCCCGCATCACATTTGCGCGCTGTTCAAATCCAGATGCATCATCTGTCGTCCACCAATCGCGCAGGTTTCCATCCACGTCAAATTGACGTCCGGAATCATCAAATCCGTGTGTCATTTCATGTCCGATAATGCTGCCGATTGCGCCATAATTAAATGCATCATCGGCCGTCATGTCAAAGAACGGATATTGCAAAATGCCGGCCGGGAAACATATTTCATTTGTTGACGGGTCATAATAAGCATTGATTTCATGCGCGTTCATATACCAGATGTTCGGGTCTTTTTTGCCGCCAATTTTGGCCAACCAAAACGCATCTTCAAACTTTGCAACACGTACAACATTTTCCCATAAACTGTCATCTTTTATTTCAAGTCCAGTGTAATCGCGCCACTTGTCCGGATATCCGATTTTTGCGTTAAAACCATCCAGTTTTATCAGTGCACTTTTGCGGGTTTCATTACTCATCCATGTCAGATTTTCAATACGCATTTTATATGCACGACGCAAATTTTCTACCAGTTTTTCCATGCGTGCCTTGGCCGCCGGTGGAAAGTATTTATCAACATACAGGTGGCCGATTTCTTCGCCCAGGCTGTCATCCAATAAACTGATTACACGTTTCCAGCGTGGTTTTTGTGCTGCCTGGTCGGCCATGGTGCGATTGTAAAAATCAAATGATATATCATATGATTTGTCATCCAATACAGAATCTGCCGCGGTTATAATCCGGTATTTCAGATAGTCTTTGATTAATTCAATATCTGTATCACCCATGATTGCAATTGATTCTGATATTGCAGATGGTTGCCCGATGTTTATAAATTTGGCGGCCGTTGCCCCGCGTGCGGTCAGATACGTGTCCCAATCAAAACCTGAAAATTCCTGCTTTATTTCATCAATTGATAATTTGTGATAATTCGCATGCGGGTCACGCAGTTTTTCTTTTGGGAAAAATGATTTTGCCATGCGTTCTTCTAATGCATAGATTTTATCTGCATCAATTTTTAATCCAAAGTTTTTAGATTGGGCGGCAATAAATTCTTTATATTTTTTGCGGATATGTACGGATTTTTCGTCCGTGTCGAAATAATAATCACGCGACAGTCCCAGTCCCCCTTGGCAAATATTATACAGATAATGTTCGCTGTCCTTTTCGTCCAGGCCGACCCCATCACCCCAAAATGCCGATGTAAACCGGTGCATTGCCCCCAGATATTGCGGCAGGTCGGCCGCCGTTTTTATTTTATCAATTTCCGCCAAGTATGGTGCAACCGGCGATGTACCGTCCGCATTTAATTTATCTGAATCCATGGCGATGCGATACAGCATGCCAATTTTACCGTCATCGTTTTCGGCGATTTCGCGCACGCGTTCCAGATTTTTATTATGCAGTATTTCAAATGTACCATATCTGGTATAATCATCCGGAATCGGATTATTTTTACGCCAAGTGCCGTTCGCATACTCATAAAAATTATCCCCTGGATTAACAGTCAAATCCATGTCTTGTGGGTTGATACCTGCGGTCATTACTTTCTCCTTTGTCATAAAATATGCGGCGCATAATGCGATTATAACCGAAACAACGCCTAAAATATTCAAGAATTTATTTCTCATTTTTTCATCCTATTAATTGTACCATTAAATCATCTAAAATCAACAGCGATGCATTTGTCGCCACAATGCGTCCGTCGGCTGTTTGCGTAATCAGTTCAGGATGCGCATTTATAAAATCAGTGTTTATTATACCTAAAACATCCGGGCTTAATTTCAGACCACGCATTGTCCGCATGCCTGTGATGGCTTTTTCAATTGCGCGGTCGCGTTCTGTCATTGGTGTAAATTCAGCGTTTGCGCCACGTTGTTCATACCATGTGTTGTTCATGTATACACGACCCGCCGCCCCCATGCCGATACCGATATATGGCGCGCCATCCCATACGTTTTGATTATGACGACACTCATTGCCGGTGGTGGCATAGTTTGAAACCTCGTACCGGGGGATATGCAGATTGTCGGCAATTGCACAGTACATGTCCGCCATTTCATCATTTGATGGCATGTCCAGATTCATTTTGCCGAACGGCGTATTTTCTTCAATTGTTAATTCATACATTGAACAATGGGTCAGGTTTAAATCATTTATTTGTCTGCATGTTTTAATTACATCACGCACCGTATCACCCGGCAGACCATATATAAAATCCCCAGACACACGGATATTGCATGCCATGGCCGCATCTAATAGTTTTTTTGCGTCATACGCACTGTGTCGGCGCCCCAAGAAACGCAGGCGCGCATCATCAAAACTTTGTACACCAACAGACAATCTGTTGACGCCCAATGATATAAATTCATGTAATTTGGCCGTATCCAATGTGCCGGGATTTGATTCCAGCGTTATTTCTGCATCTTGCGCCAGGTTAAAATTTGCACGCAGGGCAATCATTATTTT
The DNA here is from genome assembly GCA_964545825.1 of uncultured Muribaculaceae bacterium. Taxonomy (GTDB): domain Bacteria; phylum Pseudomonadota; class Alphaproteobacteria; order Rs-D84; family Rs-D84; genus Enterousia. The sequence continues at coordinate 8,243 of CAZJGX010000011.1, read as the reverse complement.
TTCAAACACGGCAATTGGCATCAATGACGGTGTGCCCCCGCCAAAGAATACAGTTGGCACATCAATATGACCCAAGCGTTCACCCCAGGTGTTGATTTCATTGATAATACCGGTCACATATGCATCCCAGTCAGGTGCATTACATGCGCGCGAGAAAAATGCACAGTAATTACACTTGGACATACAAAACGGCACATGAATATATATGTTGTGTGGGGCTGTCATGAAAGGCATTGTATAATTGATAAAACGCTTTTTCAATCGGGATTTTTATGATATAATTTCAAATGCAGGGTAGGTATGAAAACATCATTTAAATTTATTTTATCTGGGATTTTTGCGCCGTTTGCGGCAATGGCTGCAAACGAGGGTGTGCCGTCATACTATCAAATGTACGGCAACCAAACCGCAAACCAGGCGGCATATGGTTCATATGCCAATCAAGGATATACTAAATACGTGGGCCAATCCGGAAATAAACAGATTGTGGATTCGCGGACTTATTCGTATCAGGTGCCGCGTCAAACGGTGCCGACAATCAGCGGCACAATGACCACAAATGGTATTGCGATTCCGGTTGCTGATGCGCCTGCGACCAATATTTATGCTGGCTATACCCGGCGTTTCGCAGATTTTCAGTTTAAAACAGGCGTAAATTCCATTTTGGAATGGGATGATATGATTTTTAACGAGATTGAGGTTGGTGCCCAGCACAATTTCAGTCTGCGCAATTTTGATATGTTCGCCTATGCCAGTTATGCCTATGGTATGCTGGATCATGGTGGTCTGTCTATGGACTATGACTTGGAACCATTTGATAATTCACAGAAAGATGTTGGTATTTTCACGATTTCTATGGGTGACCTATCGGGCAAGACGCATCATTTTAAGTTTGGTATCGGTGCACACCATGTATGGGATATTGGTGGCTGGAAACTGTCGCCATCAATTGGGTACGAGATTTTCAAACATAATCTGAAAATGGGCAACCACTATTATCCAAATCCGGGGATTTATCTGCCACTGTTGACAGAAAATGGCGAATATGTATTTGGTGATGATGCTGGTTATTACTATGCCGTACCAATTAACAATGTGGGTAATATTGACGATAGTTGGTACCAGGTTTGTATGTCACCAGAAGATATCAAACTTGTCACCAATGCCAACAATAATGGATTTCTGGGCGACGCATTGATTACAGGTGATTATAACCCTGTGATGGATACGATTCCATGGGGTGTTGGGCCAAATGAGTGCGTTATTATCGGTGGGGATGGCCCGGTAATTGTCGAAGGTACAACCCATATCTATAACACGACATGGTCTGGGTTCTATGTCGGGCTAGAGGTTGAAAAACAAATGACATTGACCGACAAGTTGCGCTTTTATGTGCAGTTTGGGTTGCCAAAATATTCATCCGAAGGTATTTGGCCAAATCGTACCGACTGGCAACAGAACCCCAGTTTCTTGGACGAAGGCAGTGACGGCGCATATTCATATGCGGCCGAAATGGAATATAATTTCAGACTGTCTGATCGTGTTCAATTGGCGTTAAAGGTTGATACAAACTATTTCCATGTTGGTGAAATTCCGGGTAAATTATACTTGGCAGAATATTCATATTGGGCTGTTGATGACGAAGGTAATATCATGTTTGATGATAATGATCTGCCTTATATAAAAACAGACCCTGCATCAACAGTAGATGTCAGCCAATCGCTGAAGGAAGCCAACTGGCAATCGTTCGGTATCCATTTGGGAATTAAGTATTCCTTTTAAATCAAAGGTACAATTATGACAAAAAATATGATTTTTCGCCTATGTGGTGTACTGATGTGTTGTGCCGGTGCTCTATCGACAGCACATGCCGACCGTGGTGATTTTGATATGGAACGCTGGGATGCGATTTTAGACGGTGTGCGCACCCGTGCGGCCGCCCAAAACATATCGGATGCAACGATAAAGGCAACATTAAAGTCACCATCATTTATCCCATCAATTGTACATAGTGATAAAAACCAATCAGAATTTAAACTGACATTAGACCAGTATTTAAACCGTACTGTAAGTCCAACCAGAATAAAAAACGGGCGCACGATGCGTGGACGTTATCCAACAATGTTGGGACGGGTGGAAAATACATATGGTGTTCCATCGCACGTTATATTGGCTTTTTGGGGTATGGAATCAAACTATGGCGAATTCAAGGCCGCCCATCGTTTAAAAGACGCTTTTTTCACATTGATGTATGACGGTCGTCGTGAAACGTTCTTTGGCAATCAGTTGTTATCATTGATGAAGACTGCCGACCAAAACGGTTTGGATATAAATGATATCTATGGCAGTTGGGCGGGTGCCATGGGGCATTTTCAGTTTATTCCAACAACATTAGCGTCATATGGTGTTGATGGCAACGGGGATGGTAAAATTGATATAATCCACAGCGTGGGCGATGCGATGTACAGTGCGGCAAACTATCTGCATAAACTGGGATGGAATCCAAATGAGCGCATTGTTCGCCGTGTTGTGTTGCCATTTAATTTTGATTTATCGTTATTAGATGGCGGTACAAAAAAAACATTGTCAGACTGGGCGGCCATGGGTGTGATGAATCCTGATGGTTCGCCAATTCCGGTTGCAGATATGACCGCAGGTCTGGTTGCAGATGTCAAAGAAATAGAATCAAAATTGGCGTCGTCACAAATGGAGATTATAGATTCTGATACAGATGTTGCGCCACAACCTGTTATAACTGCGTATCTGACATATCCAAATTTCTATCGGATAAAAAAGTGGAACAATTCAAATTGGTATGCGATTGCGATTGCAAACCTAGCAGATGAATTGAAATAGATTGATTTTTGATGTGTTTTTTGGTATAATAACAATATGTAATCACCGTCCATTGGGCGGTGATTTTTTTATCCAAAATTTACTTCAAACTAAATAAAAGGATTTTTAATGTCACGACAAATACAAATTCGGCGCGGTACCGCCGCAGCGCACAGCACATTTACCGGCGCACCAGGTGAATTAACATTTGATACAGATACCAAGACACTACGCGTGCACGACGGCACAACACCCGGCGGAATAACCCTGGCCAAGGAAAATGAAACACCAGATTTAACATCATTGATTAGTGCGGCATTTCCTGATTATGCGAACGCAATAACCATAACTGCACCGTTGTCTGCAAACCCATATCAGGTTAGTGATAATTGTTTGTTATATATAGAAGTTCGTGGAAATTACTTCAAGCAAATCAACTGCGTTATAAATGGCAATACATTTGTTGTCGGCAGAGGAAATAACCAGGGAATATATCAATCAAATAATTTAACTTTACCATTAAAAAGAGGCGACACTTTTTATATGAGCCCAACCGGTGGCGGCCCATATGATTATAATATATATATTATACCGTTAATGGGTGTGTAATATGTATTATTTCGTAATCAGTTTAATCAAAGACAATAAAGAACTCGAATCAGACATATTTGTATAAACCCAACTATATGGCTGGAACTGTTTTAAAAATTGACAGGGGTTAGCGATATACTTGTCTAATAGTTTTTCTAAATCTTCCAAAGAATTATAAAATGTACCTGTAAAAGGTGTTAAATACGGACTGCTATTAGAATTAAACTCTCTGGGCACGTAATGAACCAACGTAGGCTTGTTATGTGCCCATGCTTCCGCTTGTGCCAAGCCTTGAGTTTCTCTCATATCTTGATGAAAAATTACAAAATCAACATCATCAAGTATTCGCATATAATCATCGTATGTATATTTTCCGTATTCTATATTGCAGATTTCTATCCCGCGTTTCTGCAACATTTCCGTTATTCTTTCATTTATAGGCAGACCTTTATAATAACAAAGACATTTATGAAAAATTTTTGGAACGCTTGAAATCTGTAATGGTTTTACGTCAACCCCACTTGGGCATACTATTATTTTATCCCAATATTTACTGTCCATTTTAGATTTATAAAATTCTTTTACCCAATTACTTGCTACCCATGAAAAATCTATACAATCAGTTTGGGCAAACCGGAATTGGAAATCATAATCATGTCCATTTGCAGTTGGTGCAGAAATAACGGTTATTTGTTGTTTCTGTTTTAGTTTTGTTATTTTATGTATTTGTGCCGTGTCCGCCCATAACAAAATCACATATTTAGTTTGTTTGGTTATTTTATTATATGTAAATGGTATGTTTAATGCTTTAAAGCCTCTTATTAAAGCCAATAAAACACCTTCATGGCCTATTAACTTTATTCCACCGGATAATTTAAATTGCTGTAATTTATTACTCCATTTTTTATATTTCTGCTTATTGATAAAAAAATACATCAGCAGTTTTATACGTATCAACAAGCCGTGTGCTATCTTATAAGATATTCTGGGACGATTCTTTAATTTAAAAGACGTGATTAATGCCCATTGGGCTTGATTATGATTCATTATATTTTCCTAGTTAAACATCTTTTGTTGTTTCAGTTTCATATAGTGATTTTTATCCCTATATTTAAATACCTTTATAGGGTTTCCACCCGCAATTGCCATAGATGGTATTTCGCCATGAACGACAGAACCCGCCTGTATAATGGCGCCATCTCCAATTTTAGTGCCAGGCAATATGGTAACTCTTGACCCAATCCATACACAATCCCCAATTTCAATATCTTTATAAATATAATCTTCTGGGCTGTATGGTAAATGTTGACCGTTATCATAATTATGATTTTGCGCTATTATTAACAACTCTACACCTGAGTGAAAATGGCTTCCTATAACCACTCTGCCATTTCCATGTATTTCACATCCGTTAAAACAACAATGTTCACCCAAATACGTATTTTTAGTCAAAATCGTTTTTCCACCACAATATAAATTTGCCCCTACGGTGGCACACTCTTTTTTATTAAATTCTGTCCATTGATTATTATGGCCATCAAATGGCATTTTTTTGTGTCTTACAGCAAAAACAGGAATAAATGCAAAAAGGTAATGTTTAGATTTATTAATGCCTATAATTGTTTTCCACACAGGTATAAAACCAAACAGTCTTACAATATGTTTATTCATTTTGTTAGTCTCCTATATTTTGTTTTATTTGTGTTGATGATATGTTTGGTGTTCTATGCATTTTAAAGACCACTTTTCCATGTTTTTTGCAATAATCGATTGCTTGCTGAAATCCTTCGTGATTTTGATCTTCCCCAACTGCGAATACATCAAAATCAGCCGTTTTTATTATATCTGCGACATTTGTATATGTTATAACTTTGTCCACAATTTTTAAAGCAGACACTAATTCACAGCGAATATCGGTAGAATAAAATATTTCTGTATCTGGTTTTGTTTTCTTTATATATTCTGATTCTTGGACTGCAACAATTAAATATGTATCAGGCGCAAAACTTTTCGCCTGTTGAAATACACGTAAATGCCCATAGTGAAAATAATCAAAAACACCAAATGTTATAATTTTTACCATCCGTTTTGCCTTTTTATTTCTTTGCGCCATGTATATTTTTTAAGAAACCGTATATTTTATCAGTAGAATTTAAAGAGATTTCGTCGATTAATGACAAACGTTCGTTATATTTGGGATCTAAACCATGATAAACCAATAAGTCGAACCACTTTTGTAATTCTTTTATATTATTTGCTTTATAATAGGCTTTGGCATAATGATTTAGTAATTTAAATTTATAAGCATCTGCATATTGAGACACCAGGTCTATATAAGGTTTACCTGTTGGCAACCACTCTATTTTAAAACTGCAACAATCTGATATCATTAAGTCAGCTGTTTTAAATACATCAAAATAATCCCCACTGTCACAAATTGTTGCCACTTTGGCCCAGTCATTAAAAACAGTTTCTGCCTTATCTGGGTCGCCCAACAATTTTGATAATTCCAATTTGAACCGGGGATGTGGTTTAAATACCCACTCGGCTATATCTTGTGTTTCCTGGGCAAGGCGCAATAAATATTGACCGTTCCAATCCCATGTGGCCTGTTTTAGAACAGAGTCTGCAAAGGAATGATGCGGTGCATATATAATTTTTATTTTGTGTTTATTTTTCCATACAGATAACGTAGAGGCAGGATTTAGATATGTATCTAGTCTTGGGTGTCCAAAATCTTTTGTGTTTGCGATACCATAGTGCAAAAGTTCTTGTGAGGCTTTATCATCAAAAGTAAAAATACAATAAACTGATTTTAAAAACCATTGTGTCGTCACCACTAAATTATGATGTGTATCCAACTCTATACCATAAGGTACATATAATGTTATGGAATATTTGGATATATTACGTGGCGTGAAATCACCACTCAACGCAAACCACGGCTGTTCATAAAATACGATATCTATGTTCTTGGCTTTAAAATCTGCCACGTTTTTTATTACGCAGTAATTGTATTTCTTAAAAAACGCTATGTTTTTACCAATATCGCACAGCATATTGTCTTCTGCGACTATTAGCACGATTGGTTCAATATTACTATCTTTGGCAAGTTTTGAATAAATAGAATCATAAGACCATTTAGAATTTTCCCAAACAAAAAATCCTACACGTATTTTGTTTTTATGTTTTAAATGTTCTATATGCTTTTTATAGCGAGTATTTAATTTTGTGGATTCATTGGTATAAAATATTGGCAGAATACAAAATAATTTATGCACCCATACAGATTTATATTTGATACTGGAAAAAATAGGAATAACAGCAAATATCTTTATACAAAATTTATATTCATTACAATTAATTCTAATAACTGGCAACAAATCAAATAAATACAGCCTGGATTTTTGTCTGATACTGATTACCGGTAATTTAAAACAACGTACGATTAGTTTTTTATTCTTGCATCTTATTTGAAACAGCCATTTACGAATATTATCAACTAATCTATACCATCTTTTTATTGGGTATTTTTTATTTATTAGTCCCAATAACTTATTATTACAAGCATTTTTCTGTTGTTCGTTTCTGCTTTCTTTGACTGATTTTATACGATAAAAGAACAAGATTTCAGGAATTCTATATATTTTACAATTATGGTTATAAACCAAATTTAACCAAAAATCGTAATCTTCTATGCCTGCACGAAACTTTGTGTCAAATCCACCGGATTTGATGAATATGGCTTTGCTAAATAATGCGGCGTTAACCAGGCAATTACCTTGTGCCATGTTAAATTTGGTTGGTGTTTGCAAAAACATTTCACCATGCTGGTCACCAAACAATCCAACCCGTGTCGTGATGATGTCACCTTTGCCAGCCATAATTGCGTTATATGATTTTTCAAGTGTTGTTGAATCTATAATATCGTCACTATCAAGAGTATAAATATATTCACCAGTGGCGTCTTTAATCGCTATATTTCTGGATGCCACAACACCTTTATTTGTTTGTGTAATAACCCTTATGCGTTTGTCTTTTTTTGCATATTTGGCCAAAATGTCGCCAGACCTATCCGTACTGCCATCGTTTATACAGATTATCTCTATATCTGCAAATGTTTGTGCCAACACACTATCCAGACAGGCTGCCAGATATTTTTCTGTATTATAAACAGGTATAATTACACTAATTTTTGGCATTTTATTTCCTTTTAATTTTAAACAGCGGAATTATTTCAAATAACAAAACCCAGTTGTTTTTGATTTTTATCATCGGAATAAATCCAAATAAGCGTATACGGAAACGAGTTGCACATTTGTCAGAATTACGCCACGCCTGATAATACAAAGGAAAACGATTACTTATGTTTAACTGTATTACTTGATGAAACATTGCCATATATGCCTTCTGGCGCGATGATGTTTGTTCATCAAAGGTTCGATATTTTACTAATACAGATTGCAAATTATGAAAATATGTGACGTCCATTAACCGCGACCAAAGGCGATAATCTTCACAAGGTGAGTAATATTCTTCATATTTAATATTATTCTCAGCCAATACGGATTTGCGTATCATGCTGGCGGTATGCCAAACGGCACAATTGTCAGTCAAGGCAATCTTTATATCAATATCGAATTCAGGATTAGTACACAATTTATCTGATTTTCCAAAATTTTGCAGCCAACCACTAACGACGCCAATGTGTTGGTTTGTGTCTAAAAAAGCCACTTCTTTTTCCAATCGTGTCGGCACTGATATATCATCATGGTCAAATATCGCCAGGTATTCACCCTGGGCCATTTCCAACAATT
>CAZJGX010000010.1:0-20235 GCA_964545825.1 uncultured Muribaculaceae bacterium | reverse complement strand
ATCATTACACTTTTTACTTTATCATAAATATGATATAATCAAAGACAAATGAGAACCAGACTTGATAATATTCTACTTGGCGTACTGTGGTTGCTGGCGGCAACCCTGGGGGCCAGTTTTTGGTTTAACACAAAATTTGGATTCAATATATTTTCCGCCCCGCACTGGCAGTATCTGGGATATATGCAGGCATCACATACACCTGTTATACCGATGTTTTATATTTCTATGGGAATCATAGTATTTATAACCATATCAGGATTATATCTGTTGATACAACCCAGTTTCAGAAAAATCGTTTTTCCGATACGCAAATTAAGCGTGCCTAACACACCGGCACCATCTGAACCAACCCAGCCTATAATAACATCGAAAACGGCTGAGGTTCCAACCCCACAACCATCAAATCAGCAAAATACCACGGCGCAACCCGATGCACCGTCACCACGCCCGACACCAATGCGCCCACCACACCTGACATTACGTCCTGAAAACACTTATGTTGCAGCCCCCACCCCACAACGCCTTGCCACACAAACAAATACAACCGACACAACCAATAACGAATTACGCCAAATATTTGAACACGCCGGATATATGGTAAAAACCAATCCTTACATCAGCGGTTTTCGACCAAACCTGTTGGCAATTGGTACAAACGAAGTCCTGTGGATTGGTGCTGTTGGCGCCACCACCGTCCAGGTTCGCAATGCAATTGATAAATTAAATCAAATATTTTCCGACACATTGGAAGACGTATATATCGCAATAAACGGTTTTGCAATAAATGCCCCAGATGCAACAACAACAGAATTTGAAGACATATTAATGTTCCCATCAACTGATGCATTAAATCAATACATGCAAGAACATCAAAATCCAAAACCAACCCCGGACGAGGAAGAAAATTTCAACGCATATTCCGAATACATTGATACAGTCATCGGATACATAGGAAAACTGTGATGCAACTGACCCAAGACGCCGCACAAAAAAGACTTAGCGATATGGGTATAACAGATATGCCCCTGATTGCTGTGCGCCCTGTTCCATGCTCTGTTGGGGTCGATTGGTTTTCACAATATCGCACATTATGTCGCGAATTTATGATGACACTGTCCGATTCGGTCGAAGAGCTGTCATTTCTGAACCTGTCCCAGGATGAATTTATGGGGCTGTTAATGGGGCGACGCATGCCCGCCAATATGTCAATCAGATTTCGCACACCACTGGTATGGGGCGGAAAAATGGAAATATCAAATCTGTTCATGTGCCGAACATTTCCAATATCACACAATCTGGATAGATTCATAATTGCACAAACCGGTGCAGATACTGTTTGGTTGCCAAATCCTGCAAAAAAAATATATGTTTCTGCACATACAATCGGCGGCGGCGATGGCGGAAACGCAACAGAAGATAGACTGGCACAAATTGCGGCGCAAATCGCTGCAAATCGCGGTATGGAATAAAAGCATGACAACACAAACTGAATTTTTATCAGCACTGGAAACCCGCGGTATTCAGACCGCGCCACCGGTATCGGCGGCACAAATATCATATACAAACACCGCATTGCAACGATTGCGCGCGGCCATGTTGCCGATGTATATGATTGATTTGTATGGCGCAATCGGTGGGGCGCGACTGGGTGCGGGATATATATTTGGCCCGATGGACATCGCATATGATACAACATACCCTGTTCCAAATATTATAAAGATAAATGAAGAAATATCATCAATCCCTGCAATCGCTGGCAAGACTGTATTTGGTCGCAACGATTTGTTTTGGTTTGCATTTGATGCATTTGGCACATGTTATATGTTGGATAATTTATCACTGCGCCCATTACGAAAATATGATGATCCATACCGCGCAATGATTGATTGTCTGAACGGGGGCAAAATATAAATATGAAAAAAATATCCGTTTCTTTATCCGGTCATCAAACCAGTATCACAATGGAAGATGAATTTGTATCCGCCCTGCGTGAAATCGCAGAAAAACGCGGTCTATCAATTGCATCAATCATAAAACAAATTGATAACGAACGTACACCTGATACAAACCTGTCATCGGCCGTACGCGTTTGGATTTTAACCGAAATCAAAAATAAAAACGCCGGATAAATCCGGCATTTTTTTATTATTTACGCTTGCGTGACAAAACGACACATCCCACAATTGCACAAATCAAAATTATTATCATAATCCCGTCACGTCCAATTGCACGATATGGCGTCATATGTGCACCACTTACCATGCCATCCAATACACCCGGCGTTCCAACCGGCAGAAAAGATACAATTTGACCATCTGCGGCAATAAACGCACTGATACCAGAATAATTCGCACGAATAATTGGCAATCCGGATTCAATTGCATAACGACGCACCATGTCCAAATGCTGATACGTACCAGGCGTATTACCAAACCAGTTGTCATTGGTAATATTTATTATTGCATCAATCGCACCTGACCCGTTTGGCAACAATGCATCAGAAAATATAATCTCATAACATATCGCAGGTGCAAACAGAAAATCGCGTCCATTAATACTTATTGATATAACATCTGGCCCGGCACCCGCCGTCAAATTGCCCGGCGACGGTACAATTGTACCAAACGGGCCATATTCGCCAAACGGTACCAAGTGAGATTTGCTGTATATTTTTTCAATACCACCATCGCGATTTACCACCACCATTGAATTATAAAGTTTTCCATCATTATAAGACGTCGCCCCCAGTATCAGATTTTTATCCAACATTTTTGCCATGGGCATATCATCACCATCCACAACAACAAATGGGTATGATGTTTCCGGAAAGACTATCAAATCCACATCGCCATCAATTGATGCCAAATCAAACAAATTTCTAACATTATATTCTGCCATTGCCAACGCATCCGCACGTGTGGCCGCGGCCTTGTGCGCGGCACTGCGCGCAGGTTGCACAATACGCACAACCGGTGACATATCACTGTCCAACGATGCAACACGCATATTATGATATCCATACCATGCGCCGCCCGTACCCAATAAAACAAACAATATAAATACATACCATGACATGCGATTTTTTCTGTTGCGTATCAATTCAACAAAACCTGCAATTGTGCCAATAATTATGAACGTCAATCCCAACGCACCCCACAAGGCCATAGAATTCGCCAACGTCCCAAACGGCATTGTAATATTTGCAACAGGATTCCATGGAAAACCGGTAAACATCCACTCGCGCAGCCACAAAACAAATGCCCACACACCGGCAAAGACAAATGGTCGCGCCGATGGTGTCACACGAACACATGCAACTGCAACAAACGGAACAGAGAAAACAATCCCGCCCGCCAACGCAATTCCGATTAATGCCGGCACTGTCCAAACCGCAAATTGCGCCGCAAGTTCCGGCAACACATATATAGAGTGCAACATCCACCAAAACATCACAACACTGTACATGGCACTGAACGGCAATACACGCCAAAACGTACGCCATATGCCACAGGTCACATCACGCGTTATCAGCCAATATGCAACGCCGATGCCAATCAATGTTGCCCACCACAGATGAAACGGCGCAAACCCCAATGCCGCCAACGCACCACACAATGCCATTAATAAATATTGAATTACACTGCCCTGACGAACCTTTAATTTTTTTAAAAATTTTATAACACGCGAACCGGGACAATTATCCGCAACACCACACCCACATGCACATACATCCGTTTCAGCATACGGATTTTTTATTCCTAATTTTTTTAATATCTTAACCTCGCATGATTCCATAATTGCGGCTTCGTCATCTGTAATGTGATCATATCCCTGCAAGTGCAACATACCATGCACAACCATATGCGCCGTATGTTCTGCAACCGAGATATTTGCCGCCGCTGCCTCACGCTGGACAGTATCCAATGAAATAAAAATATCCCCCATTAAAATGTCATCACCCAATTCAAAAGACAAAACATTTGTCGGCCTGTCTATTTCACGATACTGACGATTTAGTTTATGAATTTCATCATCAGACACCAATGTAATCGATACCTCTGACGCGCTGTATGCAGAGCCTGCCGCCATGCACGCGATTTTTTCAAAATCAATTTTATACTTGCGCCAACGCGCGTCATTATAATTTACATATACCTTCATAATTTACGCCATATTGTTATTATTGCGGTTAAACGCAGTCAATCCCTTCATAAACGCATTTGTTTTAACCTGATGTGAACCACTGTGAAATGCGGTCTTGCGTTTAGATTTTTTGGTTGTCCCCCGTCCATGTTTTAACTTATTTGCCATACGGGTCACATCACGCTGAACACGTTTATTCCCATTGGCAACCGCCAGTTTATAATTGGCCAGCGCACGCTGAAAATTACCCAGATGTTCATATGCAACACCTGCATTATAATATGCGGCGGCATATTGCTTTTTATCACCGATACGATTTATAATTTCATGAACATGTGCAATCGCATCATCATACCGCCCCATTTTATTATAAGTCGCCGCCAAATCATTATGCACCAGTGCATTATCTGGATGCGATGATAAAATATTTTCAAACGCACTGGCCGCAGCCTCAAATTCAAACTGACGGAATAATGCAACCGCATCTGTATATTGCGTTTCGTAATCAGCCGTATACATATCAATCGCCAGTTGTTTTGGTGGCTGGGGTATAACATGAATTACATCGGATGTACCCAAAGTACATTTGCCATCCCTGCACGCCATAAGCACATCGGTCGGCAAGAAATCAGATACTTTTTTCCATCCCTTTAAACTTTGTCCGCGTCGATTCACAGGATTCGCCAGCCATGATTTAAAATCAGCATATGTGGCCCGATTAACCTGACGGTTTGGCGCAAGACCTGTAAAGAACTTCTCTTTCTGGCGCCCCATGACTTCATAGAATTCATAAATCCCATTAACTGGACAATCTAACAACATCTGGGGTGAAATATCACCAGTCATCAGCCCCGCCTCTATCCAGCGACGCCATTGCAACCCTGCCCCCCCCGCCAACCAATTACCCAATTCATCGGCCAATACTTTTTTGGTTTTACCTGAAATCCACTTGTCTCCAAAAGATTCTGCATTTACAATCGGCAAAGAATCAAATCTGGACAACACAACACTATCAGGCAATGCAAAACCATAATCCTTGAAATCCTGGCGCAGTGCCGCAAAACGTTCTTGATGATTTTTATCCTTTTTGTCTTCAATCAATTTTGAACCAGAATTATAAAATACAGAACCGATACTCAGTGCCTCTTGCGTGGTATTAATATTGATATTTTGGTTTGCGATATCATAACAATACATTATAAAAAAAGTTTCTTCACTTAAATGCCAACGTGCCAATTCAAATGCCTGTTCGGTGGTAATTGGCGGCGTATTCATCGTCACCTTTGCCCCATCCATCAGAACCGTTGACCCAAATCCAATTGTTGGAATTCCCCTGGAATCAAGATACGGCGTATGCAATCCTGTGGTCGGATCAACATGCACACCTTCCTTGGCAATCAGGTCTGCAATTAAATACGGTGTAATTGGCTGAACACGGGCCAGATATGCACCATAGGTATTTGGTTCCACCTTTAATTCATTATCTGTCGAATCCAACGTCAATTCCACCACCGGTTTATTAGCGGCGTCATCACGTTCATCACTATTTAACGCATCATATCCCTTTACCCCACCTGCAACCATCGCCAACATAGTGTAATACAGCAAATGCGACGACAGATTTGGATATTTTTTTGCAAACGACGATAACTTTTTATCCTGACCTTTTTTATTTTTACCAACTGTCATTTTGGCAAAGCCGCGCTCCATCGCGCGTGTTGCATGATTGTCCAACGCAAAGTATTTTGTTGCCCAAAACAAAAACTGCATCATCCCAGAAAAACCGATTCCCGCCCCACGCGCGATTTTGCCGTTGGTGCTTGTTGGGTTTTGTGCCGATATATTCTTACGTAGCCGCCCCAAGGCCCGATGTGGTGCATTTACAATCTTGCGGAATTTTTCACTCATTACCTACCCTCTCTTACCAAGTCCTGATTTTTTTGCAATTTTACTGCGCCGCGATGCATATGCCGGCGCCACCATTGGATAATCATCCGGTAATCCCCACTTGCGCCGATATTGTTCAGGCGTCATCGCATATTTGCGCATTAAATACCGACGCAACATGACATGCCATGTGCCGTCTTCAAAACATTGAATTTTATCACGCAATACAGAATCCCGTATCTGTTGCGGTGTGGCACATACATGCGACGACAGTATTTCGCGTGCATTGCGCACCGCCACATCCATTGGCAATGCCGGATTTGCCGCAATTGCCGCCGCCGCCAAATTAGCGACCGCCAACGTAAATTCAGAATTTTTATCACTATTTACCAATTGCCAATTCCTTAAATATCTAATAAAATGATTATATCACAAATAGACATGAAATAAAACCAAAGTAAAACATAATAATGAAAACAGATAACAGACCATTGGCCGATTTAATGCGCCCCCAAAACATTGATGATGTTGTGGGTCAACGTGCACTGCTGGGTGAAAACGGCCTGGTACGACGTATGGTTGATAATAAAAAGTTATCTAATTTAATATTATGGGGCCCCCCGGGCTGTGGCAAGACAACAATTGCACGCGCACTATCAAATTCAGTAGACATGGATTTCATGCCAATGTCGGCTATATTTTCCGGAACTGCGGATATCAAAAAAGCAATGGAGGCTGCAAAACTGCGCCGTCAAATTGGTCAAAACACATTGCTGTTCATTGATGAAATACACCGATTTAACAAGACACAACAGGATACGCTGTTGCCTTATTTAGAAGATGGCACGGTTGTATTTATCGGCGCAACCACCGAAAACCCCAGTTTTAATCTGAACAACGCGTTGTTATCACGTTGCCATGTGGGTGTATTGTCGGCATTGGATACGGATGACTTGCTGACATTAATGAAACGGGCCGAAGAATTTTTAGGCAAAAAATTGCCATTAAACGATGATGCACACGTACATTTGGCAAAGATGGCGGACGGCGACGCACGATTTTTATTAAACACAATTGAATATTTAGTATCGGCAAAATTTAAAACAGACCTGACCCCAGACACATTGGATACCGCCGTTCAGAAACGTGCACCGATGTCAGACAAATCCGGCGACGAACATTATAATTTGATTTCTGCGGTACATAAATCACTGCGTGCATCAGACACAGATGCCGCACTATACTGGGTTGCCCGCATGATGACATCCGGCCAAGACCCAATGTACTTATTCCGCCGATTAACACGATTTGCAATGGAAGATGTGGGCCTGGCCGACCCAAACGCAATGCAAATGGCGTTAACCGCATGGCAAATTTATGAACGCATGGGCAGTCCCGAAGGTGACCTGGCCTTAACCGAACTGGTGATATATCTGGGTACGGCCCCAAAAAGCATTGCAAACTATCGTGCGCAATCGGCCGCATACGCCGCCGCACGCCGTACTGGCAGCCTGCCACCACCAAAAAACATCCTGAACGCACCAACAAAAATGATGAAAGACATGGGATATGGTGCCGGATATATTTACGACCCGGATACAGAAACCGGATGCAGCGGACAGAATTGTTTCCCAGAATCTATGCAACGCGAAAAATACTATCGCCCGATTGAACGCGGATTTGAAAGGGAAATAAAAAAACGTGTCGAGTATTGGGATTCGTTCCGAAAAAAATAAATCAACGCCCGTGCCCCAATTGCGCCAGAATATTACGCACATTAGATACAGTATCCGTCGCATTTGCAACAGTACCGATATTTGCCCGATTTATTAAACGTGACAACACCCGCCCCGGCCCTAATTCATATGCACGTGTAATTTTATGTTCCGGGAATTTATCCATAATCTGAACCCAACGAACACCATTGGTCATCTGACTGACCAAAGAATCTTTTATATCATCGGGCGCCCACATTAAATCAGCCGTCTGGTTTGAAAACCAATTTGTTCGCGGTATACGCAAATCAATATCTGATAACTTTTCACGCAACATAACGCCACCACGCGCCATCAACGCGCAATGCGCAGGAATAGAAACATTTAATCGTTTTGCAACGCGTGCACCGGATTTTATTGCACTGGCCAACATTGCATTTAATGGCGTATCTTGACCACTGATAACAAATTGGTCACGAGCGTTATAGTTTGCAATATCAACATATCCATTTAAATTCGCCTGAACCAACAATTTCTGAATTACATCCAACGGCAATCCGACAATAACCCCCATACCACCACGTGACGACAGTGTCATATAAGTCGACCGCGCATATAAAACAGATACCGCATCTTCCAATTTCATACTGCCCACACAATAGGCGGCGGTATATTGCCCCATGGAATGCCCCGCCATTGCATATGCCATTTCATGCAATGGGATTCCACACTCGTTCTCTAAAACCTTTGCAATTGAAACCGAGTGTGCAAATGTCGCAAGAGATGTATTTTCCGGTCGATTTAATTCTGATTCTGTCCCGTTGAAACAAATATGTGCAATATTGCGGTGCGACAAATCCGACACTTGTTCAAATGTATAACGTGCAACCGCAAAGTCGTGAAAAATATCACGTCCCATGCCAACATATTGGGCACCCTGACCCGGGAAAACAAAAATTGTTCGTTCTGTCATAGTATAAAATATATTATACTAATTTATAAAATTGTCAACTAGAACAATATATTAACGCGTGTACCTACACTGACATCATCGCCTTCGAACTCATACCCGATTTGACCGACATATTGGGTTCTGCCATATTGACGCACCACTTTGAAATCCAACCACTCTTGGTCATAATCAGGATTTGTGGACTTGCGCCATGTAAATGCCGCCCCCAGACGCCAATCAGGATTGATTCTGAAATACGCCTCTGGCACAAAGTCAAGATAACTCATACCGCGCGTATCATCAAAAATCCAATTTGATTTTATTGATGCGGCCAATGTAAATCCTGACCATTGGCGGCCAAAACGCAATCCGGCATAATATGTAGAATCCGCAAAGTACGGGGTTCGAACATGTGAACTGCCCCCGAATTTCAATCCCAGCATCACATCAGTGATAATACACTGGTCATTGTCTTCGGCCCGCATCAATCGATATGTTCCACCAACATCAATTGCCGAAAATCCATCCTGCCCGCCATCAAAATCATTTTGATAATGAACATTTGCCCCCAGTGTCAAACGATTATTAATACCGTATGACGCCGCCTGACCGATACGCAAGATGCTATCCGAATACGTCAGGGTTGTGTTGGATAAAATTTCTTCTATTGCCTGCAAATACAGCGGATCTGATGTATCACGCGCCAAATCACCATCCGCATACGCACGTCCCCCCATCAGAAACAGCCCACAAATAAATACTGAAAAAATCTTACGCATAACACACCCCTGGAAATAAAAACATACAAAATATGACGTCGACCAATGCCGACGCCATATACATCAAATTATATTAGAACATGAATATCGCCTGCAATCCGATTGTCGTTTCACGATAATCAGACAACTTGGCATCACCATAACGTATCCAATTATTCATCAAGACTTCTTCGCCGTCCTGGTTTTTCAATGTCCATCCATAGCCATAGAATCCCAATGTCTTGTCATCGGCACTGTCATACAGCGATGTCTTGGCATACAAATTCAATGCGAACCAGTCATTTGGCTGCCAACCGATTGCGCCCTTGATTGACGCCTGGTTATGCCAGTCATAGTTCCCCAGTATTGCTTCTACATTTAATGTCCAATCTTCTTCCAGAACACTGAACACACCCAATCCACCTTCGACATAGAAGGCATTATCGGCATCTGTTTTATATGCAACGAATATAGAAGAATTGTTTCCTTCTTTATTTATGCCCTCGATACCATTACCGTATGAGTTATCATCAAACGATACATACCATCCGCGTGCCAAACCATAGATTGTTGTGGATGCAACCTTATATCCGGCCTTTAATTCCAAAACAAAATTGTTGGATATATCCTTTTGACGCTGATAATAAGCAGACGCCGTTGCAATCCAATCTGCATTGTCAATGAAACGGAATTGTGGCCCGATACCATACATATTCAAGCCATTATTGTCCATTTTATCATCCGGTGCGACAGACCAATCTAATTTATAGTCCGCCATATCATACTGCACCATCCCCAGGATTGCGATTCTATCTGTAATACCATAACTAAAATCTTCCTTAACAGAAAACTGGGTCATGTCCCACTTTGCCTTGGTATCGTCCAGCGCAAATGTATAAATATTATCACCCAACGTCAGACTGGAACGCGGACTTAAATCCATCTTATAATTAATCATAGAATATGACAAATCCGTCACAGACCCAAATTTGCCCTTTACCGGTTGAAAGAACGGATGTGCCAAGAAATATTTACGGCGCATTTCACTGCGTACGGTTTCTGCGCGTGTTGTGCGTACTGTACGGGCACCTGCACCATTATCATATTGTTTGTACAAATCACTGCGCTTTACAGGTTGTGTGTAATACAGGTTCCCTGCATCTTCTGTTTCATATACGCGTGTTGTTGTGCGTGTTTGATACTTTTCATAATTTACATTGTTGCGTTCGCGCACAGCCGGCATACCAGACAAATCCGCACTAGATGCGGCACGCGTACCATAATTTGTTGCACCAAAAACCGGCGACATACCAAAAACCGCCGCCGCCCAAATAAACAAAGACATTTGATGTTTCATGTTATAGATTCTCCTTTTGCAAAAATTATACCACAAACACAAATACAAAAAAAGCACTAAAAATATATTTGACGATTAATTTTGGCAACGATTTTCAGGGTCAAACCATGGCTCTGTTTGTTTCATATATTCACATAAATCTTGCAAATTTTTCATCACCTGTTGCAATTTCAAATACACCAACAACAAATACCCGGTTGTTGGCGATACCGGCCGCGGGTCTGGTTTTTGCATGTTATAACTCCTGTGTTCAGTAATTAAAAAGACCACATAATTAATGTGGTCGGGAGTTAAACGAGTTCAATCTAAACTTCCATTGCCTTTGACATACGTCTGTTATATAGCAACAGCATCCCGACCATCGGTCGGGACATTAATTGATAAAGATTGCAGGCGTTTAAACCCGATAGTCAACTAATGTCAACGTATGTATATTATATATACCAGAAACAAAAAATCCAATATTTAATTAATTGTTTACAAAATGTGACGTTTGTTATTGGCGTCGGGGGCACTGACAATCCCCTCTTCCTCCATACGTTCAATAAATGTCGCCGCCTTGTTATACCCGATACTTAAACGCCGCTGGATATATGAAATTGTCGGCTTTTTATCGCGCAAAACAACCTCTTTGGCCTGGGCATACAGGTCACCATCTTTATCCGCCTTGCTGGGCGCCGCACCCGGCAGACCTGCAAACCCGCCAGCAGACGCACCCGCATCATCCCCACCGTCCGTCACACCGTCGGCATATTCCGGCGCGCCCTGCCCGCGCAGGAAATTACCAACCGTTGTCAATTCTTCATCCGTTATAAACGCACCATGGATACGCACAGGAACACGTCCGGCCTCGCTAAACAACATATCACCACATGCCAGTAATTGTTCCGCACCCTTTTCACCCAGTGTTGTCATAGAGTCAATATTACTGCGTGCCTGGAACGATACACGTGTTGGGAAATTCGCCTTGATAACGCCGGTAATGGTTGTCGCATCCGGACGCTGGGTCGCCATAACCAGGTGAATACCCGCCGCACGCGCCTTTTGCGCGATACGTTGGATGCATGCCTCAACCTCTTTACGGGCCAGGGACATCAGGTCGGCCACCTCGTCAATAATGATGACAATATACGGCCAATCTGACATATCTATTTCCTGGGTTTCAAATAATAATTCACCAGTCTCTTCATCCGTGCCAACGGCAACCTGTTTGGTTAATTTTTCGCCAGACGCACGCTTGTTCGCCATAATTTCATTATAACTTTCAAAATTACGGGCATTTACCACCTTCATCCGTTCATAGCGCTCATCCATTTCACGCACCGCCCATTTCAGCGCATTTACCGCCGCCGCCGGGTCCAGTTTTACAATTGGTGTAATCAAATGTGGAATATCATCCCAAAAACCAAAGTCCACACCTTTTGGATCGATAATCACCATCTTGCATTTGTCGGGTGTAAAATGGTAAACAATTGATGTAATAATAGATTGCACAAATACAGATTTACCAGACCCCGTGCGCCCTGCAATCAACATATGCGGCATTTTTGCCAAATCATAATACATTGGATTTCCACCAATATTTACGCCCAACGCCAATGGAATTTTATATTTCGATTCTGTAAACGTCGGATTATCTATCAATGATTGGAAACGCACCGTCTGACGATTAATATTAACCATTTCAACGCCAATCAAATTGGTATTTGGAATATGCGAAATACGAATATTTTCAGTTGCCATGGCACGGGTCATATCTTTGACCGTATCTGTGATTTTGGCGATACGCATACCGGTGTCCGGCTCAAATTCATACAGTGTGACAATCGGCCCCGGTCGAATTCCAACAACACGACCACGAACACCGTATTCGGCAAAGTGCACCTCCATCGCTTGGGCGTTGCGCTTTAATTCAGGTGTGACAATATTCTTACCAAAATTAGACTTTTCCAAGAACCGCGGGTCTGGCAACTGATACTGTGCATCCGAATTGCGACTGCGCCCGGATGATGGCGCCGCAATTGCCGCAGTTGCACGCCGGCGCGGCTTGCACGATTTGACCGGTGCTGCATCGTCTTCATCCTCTTCCTCGTATTCTTCCGCTTCTTCTTCATCAGATTCCGTTTCATCATCTGAATCTGATACACGCGCAACAGGCGTCGCCAAATGAAACACCCCCAGCACCCAACGAACAAAACGCCACATACCCACAATCGTGCCACGAATATGTGACCATTTTATATGCAACAAACTGGCCACCAGATAAAAAAACGCCCCCAGAAAAACAAATCCAATCAAAAATCCCCATCCACCAAAAACAGATGCAAAATCTGTGGCACAAATAACGCCAAGCATACCACCAAATGTTGCAGCCGGCGCAATCAAACCAAACGCCACCGCCCCACAACATATCGCAACAAATCCGCGCAGGAAATTGTAAACACCGGCCCCATCATTTTCCCACTTTGCCATCCACGACAATCCCACACGCCCCAGCATTAAAAACAAAAACAACGCCGGCACGAATCCGATTACATATCGCACAAAGCCAACAACCTGGCCCATAAATGACTGGTCGCCAAACGTACTGGCGGCGGCGAACCCATCCAAGAACGGGTCATAAAAAAACAGCCCAAATATCGCCAACGTGGCAAACACCATCAATGCGGTACCCAATGCACGCTGTGCCAAACTCTTTAATGCGCCGGATATACTGTCCGGTAAAAACTTACTTTCCATACGAAATATTTTATCACAAAAAAAGGTAAAATGTTATGATATTTTAAACTTAAAGTCGCATATCACTATGCGACTTTATCATATTGAAAACAAAAAATATTTTAATTATTGGTCACGATATTTCACAATAAACCATTTTACAAAATCTGCAACCACCATACCTATAAAAGCCCCCAGCAACACATCCGTCGGCCAATGCGCACCATACGCCACACGCGATGCCCCAACAACAATTGCAATTGTCCATGTCGCCCACTTTATTTTAGGCACCAACATACCCAACATAACCAATCCTGCAAATGTCGCCACACTATGACCCGATGGCATTGAATTAAATGCCCAATCCAATGTAAACGGAAAAAATCCGGTCATATCTAATGCCTCAAAAAATATTGGTCTGGCACGACCGATTACCACTTTTAACACCTTGGCCAATAGACTTGCCGACAAAACGCTGCAAAACAGGAAAAACGCATAACTATGCTTTGTTTTTTCTATAAAATCGCGCCAAATCGCCCACAAGTTAATATAACGCTTAGAATTTCTGAAATTAGGCTTTGTTTCTATTGCTTTTTTTACATAAAAAGCCATTAATAAAATTCCTGATACAATAATCCAAATTTTTGCATCGAATATCGCATCAATCCATCCAAATAACGGACAATTAAATTGACGCATAAACATAAATAACGGCCTATCCCACCACATCACACCGGTAAACACGGCAACCAATACCACAACGGATACCACCGCCAATAATTTCCATTTGATTTTATTATCTTTGCTTAAAAACATGTTATGCCTCAAATTAATTATTCATCTGCAATCAGACGATTGTAAACTTTTTTACTAGTTAAAATCTGAACCGCCACCGCAGATGCCAGTGCATCTTCATCAGCACCACTGGTAATAACCGGACAACCACGACGCACCGCATCAGCCGACACATCCGCATCACGATTATAATCGTGTGCATTAAAATCATTATTTATAACGTTCAGGAAAAATGCATTTTGCTGGGCGGTTGACCGAATATTAGACAAACATACAATCGGGAAAATTCCACGCCCGTCTATTTGACGCCCCTGACCTGTTTTTATGGATTTATTCAACAATTCCAACGCCCCACCATTATTCAAATTAATACGCGTTGCAATACGTGCCGCACCGGCCGTCGGCGTTCCCACCAACACACCGCGATGTGTTTCATAAAACGTGGCAACGACAGCCTCGGCTGTGCCACGTGTCATATTCGACATCAATACAACAACCGGCACATCTGTCACCGCCGCCGCGGCTGACGATACTTCCACCTCGTCCCGGGCGGTTTCAACAATACGCATCACTGGCGCAGTACCTGTAAACAGACTTGCAAATTTTGCAGCCGCACGTTCATCATCACCGGTTGCCGCACGCATGTCCAGGATAATGCCGGTAATATCATCATACGTATTTAATGCATCAGAAACAATTGATACGGCATTTGGCGACACCCGATGCACAACAATATCCAAAATTGCACCACCATCATGCATCCCCCGATGCACAATATCAGAATCCGCAACAATAATCGTTGCGCGACGCAAAACAACATCCTTTTCCCCGGCCGGGGTCAGCAATTTCAATTTAGATGTACCCGAATTAAATCCTGACACCATCGCCGCAAAATCCGCATCTGATACAGTTGCAGCATCCGCCCCATTTATCGCGACAATCAAATCATCGCTACGCACACCCGCAATATCGGCCGGCGAATCTTTATAAACACCGGAAATACGGAAATTACCACGCTCGTCGCGCACCGCCTCTATGCCAGAGTGCGTAAGTATTCGCCCGTCTTCGGAAATTTCTGCGGCACGCGAAAATATATACCGCCCGTTTTCATCAACACCACGCATCAGGCTGTCTACAACCATTTGATACATTTCACTTTCAGTGGCGTGACGCAGGAAAGAATCATTTTCACGCAGTTTTAATACCAATGCCGTTGTAATTTCACCAAAACCGTTCCAATCACCGGCCGCCGGGCGCGGATAATTTGCGATAATATTATCCTTCCACACCAAAACAACACGTTCGTCTGTGGCTGCAATATGCGCATTGGGATTCAGGTTTTCCAATGATTCTATTGCGACATTGATATTTTTACCGCCCCATTTAACCCCGTCCAGTTTTTCATAAATATCGGCAAAAGTTTTTGACACATCAAACACATGCAAACCGTCTTGCACCGGTTCATCATCAAAGAACAGGCTGTCGGCGTGTGCCATCGCACCCGCCGATATTGATATAACAAATAACAACAACCTAAATAATTTGCCCATTTGCATACATCCCCCCTGTTCCTGTTCTGCGCAAACTGCGCGACACATTTTTTAATATTTTGTATCGCGCAGATTAAAGTGATACAAAATCACGTTTGAAATATAGATACTGGTCAATGTCCCCATCACGACAGAAAAAGTCATCGCAATTGCAAATTCCTTTAACATCAACCCGCCAAAGAGATACAACCCAACCATGGCCAAGATTGTTGAAATACTGGTCATAATGGTACGACGAAACATTTCGTTCACCGACAGGTCAATTAAATCTGTCATCGGCATTTTATGATACTTTTTGATATTTTCATCAATTCGGTCATAGTTTACAACCTTGTCATTAATAGAATATCCGATACCCATCAATATAACCGCAATTGCTGTCTGATTGAATTCCAACCCAGTGATTGAAAAGAATCCAAACATCAACACAAAGTCCAGTACCAGTGACACAAAAGAACCGACCGCATAACCACCGCGATAACGTATCCAGATATAAACACTCATCAACACAAATGATACCAAAATCGCCAATATACCGCCGCGCACCAGTTCGCCACCAATCTTGGGGCCTACAATCTGAACCTGGGAATAAGTCACCTGGTCACCCAAGATATTTTTTATTTCTGTCACACGCGTGTTCTGTTCGGCATCAGTCGCCCCCTTTGGCAGACCGACACGCACCAATATTGCGCCACCATCCACGCTTTGCAATTCTGGACTGAACGCCGCCAGTTCATTACGCATTTTATCAATGGTCATGTCGGCTGATGTCGGCGTCACCTCCATCGATATACCACCGGAAAAGTCAATTCCATAATTTAACCCATGCGTCAACAACGACACAACAGACAAAACAACCAATATCCCGGATATCCAGTACGATAATTTCCGATATTTCATAAAGTGCAGTTTCATGATACAAATCCCTTACTTGTTTCTGATATAACCAATCTTTTTATTTTTGCCGTTCATCCACCAGTCAATCATCACACGTGACAACAACAGGCATGTAAACAATGTTGTAATAACACCAATCGACAGCGTCACCGCAAATCCACGAATTGGGCCCGCGCCAAATTGGAACAAAATCAGTGCACAAATCAAATTGGTTAAATTTCCGTCCATAACCGTCTTCATAGAACGTGTAAAGCCCATATCAACCGCACGCAGTGTTGGGACACCTTCGCGTACTTCATCGCGAACACGTTCAAACGGCAATATGTTTGCATCCACAGCCATCCCCAGTGTCAGCACAATACCCGCAATACCAGGCAACGTTAATGTCGCCCCCAGAAACGCGGATATACCAATAATCATCGCCAAATTTACCAACAATACGATATCTGCCACGACACCAAACGCGCGATATACAAATATCATAAACAGCATTACAAACAACACACCAACCGCAGACCCGATTTTACCGGCCGCAATTGTATCCGCCCCCAGGCCCGCCCCAACGGTACGTTCTTCAATAACCTGTAATGGTGCCGGCAATGCGCCACTGCGCAACAGTACGGCCAAATCTTTTGCGCCCTGTAATGTAAATCCACCTGAAATCTGGCCACGACCACCCGGGATTGGTTCACGAATATTTGGGGCGGATAAAACCTTGCCATCCAAAACAATCGCAAAACGTTCACCAACATGTTCGGTCGTCAATTTTGCAAAACGACGCGCCCCTGTTGAATCAAAACTGGTTGTCACAACAGGCATGTTGTTCTGGTCAAAATCCGCCTGGGAATCTTTCAGACTTTCGCCCGACACCTCAACCCTGGAATAAACTGGAACCATTTGGCCCGGCATGTCAATATAGGGCAAAAACTCCGTACCGGCCGGCGCATGACCTGACGCCAACTGTTCTGCCGTCACATTTTCATTAACCAAATGAAACGTCATTTTCGCAGTCTGTCCGATTAATTCTTTGATATGTTCCGGATTATCAACACCCGGCAACTGAATCAAGATATATTTTCCACCCTGGGTTTGAATTGACGGTTCCTTGGTTCCCAGCGCATCAATACGACGACGCACAATTTCAATACTGCGGTTCAATGCGTCATCAACCATTTCTTTTTTCTGTTTTTCAGAATAAGACAAAACAATTGTATCCCCATCGGATGATATATCTACACCGCCACCCAAAGAACTTTTCAAACGTCCCTTGGCACGCGATATATCGTCCGCATCACGCACAACAAAAGACACCACACCATCACTATTGCGCAAATTAGAAAATCTGATAACGCCCTTGTCACGGTCAATCAGTGCAGAACGCACCTCGTCATACAATTGAACCGATTTTTCACGGAACATGGTATCGGTATCAACCTCTAACAACAGTTGTGCCCCACCCTTTAAATCCAATCCCAACGGAATTGGTTTAATCCATGACGGAAAATAAGGTGCCAATTTTGGCGACATTGTTGGCACCGCCAACAAAACACCGAATACTGCAATAAATAAGATTGCCAGTTTCTTAAACATAATTCT
Organism: uncultured Muribaculaceae bacterium; assembly: GCA_964545825.1. Taxonomy (GTDB): domain Bacteria; phylum Pseudomonadota; class Alphaproteobacteria; order Rs-D84; family Rs-D84; genus Enterousia. The sequence goes on along the minus strand of CAZJGX010000010.1, from coordinate 1,864 downwards.
GCCCCACCCTTTATTCAACATTTGCAACCGCGTTTTTGTTGATTTCAACGACAACGCCTTTTGCAATTTCAACATCTATTGATTTTTCATTTACTTTTTTAACAGTTCCATAAATTCCGGCCGCCAAAACGCGATTGCCAACCTGAATAGAATCCAGCATTTTTTTGTATTCTGCCATACGTTTTTTATTTGGTCTGTACATAAATAAATACAATACCGCCAATATGAATAAAATATATCCCCACATAAACAAAGACGATGGCTGTTGTGCCACCTGACCTGTCGTCTGGGTAATCGTATCAATTGTGGCCTCTGCAACAACCGGTGCGTTTTCCATAATTTTCTCCTTAAATTATAATTATTATGATGCCAGAATAGTAAAAAAATTCATACCTGTAAAGCACAAAAATCAAGGTCTTGACCGCACAACACTATATGCGTTCAAACCACCCATCAACCTCGGACAATGGGATAAATTTATAGACCGGGCGTCCATGATTACACTCGCCCCCACGTTCTGTTTTTTCAATATCACGCAACAACGCATCCATTTGTGCCATATCCAGGCGTTGTCCTGCCCGTACAGACCTGTGACACGCATAGTTCGCCAGTTTCAAATGCAACCGTTCGCCCAAATTTGATGATGCACCATTGGCACGAACCTCATCCGCAACAGTTTGTAATAAATCCGCCCAGTCTAAATCCCAATCAGATGGCTTTTCAAAAATTGCAACCGCATCATCACCAAAACTATCCACAACCAATCCACCGTCACGCAAACTGTCCGCGATTGACAACACGGCCATTACATCCACATCACGCATATTGATAACAATCGGTGTCAACAATGGCTGACGCTTTAACGTGCGGTGACGCATATGTTCATATGTAATGCGTTCATGTGCCGCATGTTGGTCAATTATCACCAAATTTTCACCGGCGGCGGCCAAAATATACTTATTACCAATCTGGCCAATTACACGTCCCAACGGCAAATCTACAACAGGCTGCGCCACAGGCGCCACATTTTCCGTTTTTCTATCTGACACAGATTCTGATACATTTGATGGTGTGATACCACCAAACAAATTTATCATCTGACTATCGATATTACGCACCGGTTCACACACACGCATAACAGGCGGCGCCACACTGACACGCGGCAGACCAAAATCAATCCGCCCATCCGATGCAGATGGCGTTATATCATCCTGTGCAACACGTGACGCCAGTGGCGTTGATAAAACACCACGCAAAGTCTTTATAATAAACGCACGAATATGGGATGGTTCTAAGAAATGCACCTCGGTCTTGGCGGGTGATACATTTACATCAACACTGCGTGGGTCTATTTCCAAATACAACGCACACAGCGGAAATTCACGTGCATGCATTACATCCATGTATGCCGCACGCAGTGCAGCCACCAAAACCTTGTCCTTTACCGGGCGCCCATTTACAAATAAAAACTGGTCGACAGATGACGCACGACGCAGGGTCGGCTCAGATATAAATCCATGCACACGCATACCCGCGCGCGATTGGGACATGGCATCTACCGCCAACATGCGTCCCGAAACATCATCACCCATAACGGCCGCAATTCGGTCGGCCAAATCCTGATTTTTTGGGAATCGCCACTTGTTATTTAACGTAAATCCAACATCCGGACGCGCCATGGCCAGACGTTTTATAACCTCTAACACCGACATCATTTCGGCCCTGTCACCACGCAAAAATTTTAATCGTGCAGGCGTACGCCCAAACAGGTTTTCAACACGAACACGTGTACCACAATCCCATGCAGACGGCGCAATTTCGCCCGTTGCACAATCAATGCGCCAACCGTTGCTGTCGGGGCCCT
>CAZJGX010000009.1:0-20839 GCA_964545825.1 uncultured Muribaculaceae bacterium | reverse complement strand
AAAAAAATGGTGGCTAGGAACGGAATCGAACCGCTGACACAGGGATTTTCAGTCCCTTGCTCTACCAACTGAGCTACCTAGCCAATCCGGCATGCATAATAAGATATGAAAAGATAAAAAGCAAGGAAAAAGAAAAAATGTTTACAATAAAAGGCAAAACAACAGATTGGGAATTAGTCATCGGTCTGGAAACGCATATCGAAGTATTATCAAATTCCAAATTATTCAGTGGCGCATCCGCAGATTATAACCCAACGGTAAAGCCAAACACCCAGGTGTCAATGGTTGACGTTGCAATGCCTGGTATGCTGCCTGTTTTAAATAAATACTGTGTTGAACAGGCGATAAAATTTGGACTTGGCATTAATGCCGAAATATCGCGTCACAGCACATTTGCCAGAAAACAATATTTTTATCCAGACCTGCCCCAGGGGTATCAGATTTCACAGCCCGCAGACCAGCCACCTGTTGTCGGCCGCGGTTGGGTTGAAATTATGGGTGATGATGGTAATCCGAAAAAAATATTTATCGAACGTGCCCACCTGGAACAAGACGCCGGAAAATTAAAACACGACATGCATCCGACAAAATCATTTGCGGACTATAACCGTACAGGTGTCGCACTGTTGGAAATAGTCACGTTCTTGGACACAAAAAATCCGGAAAACAATTCTTATATTTCATCCCCGGACGAGGCTGAACGATACCTGCGCGAAATTCGTGAAATCGCACGTGCCCTGGGTGTATCCAAGGCAAACATGGAAGAAGGTTCCATGCGTGCCGACGTTAATGTTTCCGTGCGTCCTGTGGGTGACACAAAATTCCGCACGCGTACCGAAACAAAAAACATGGTGTCATTTAAATTCATAAAATCCGCCATCGAGTACGAGGCACGCCGTCAAATCGAAATCTATGAAAATGGCGGTACCGTTTCCCAGGACACAATGCGTTATTCACAATCCGACGGCACAACATCAGTTATGCGCAGCAAGGAAGACGCACTGGATTACCGTTATTTCCCAGACCCTGATTTATTGGCACTGGATATTGACGAAGAAACTATCGAACGCATCCGTAAAACAATGCCGGAATTGCCATCTGCAACACGCGCACGATACATGTCAGAATATGGTTTATCTGAATATGATGCGGCACGTTTAACAGAAAGCACCGATATATCCAAATGGTATGACGCGGCGGTCGGTGATAAAAAACAACGTGGCAAACCGATTGCAAACTGGATGATTTCAGAACTGTTTGCACACCCCGAAAACTGGGACGTAAAAAACGCTGTGGATGCACGTCAGCCTGGTGCACCGCGAATTATTACCCCATCTGATTTGGCAGAATTGGTTGACATGATTGATGCAAAAGACATCAATGGAAAACAGGCCAAAGAAATATTTATAAAAATGCTGGATGGCGAATCGGGCACACCGCGTGACATTGCAAAAAAGTATGGCATGCAACAAATGACTGATACGGCCGCAATTGAAAAAATTGTGGATGAAATTATCGCTGCAAACCCTGCCCAGGTTGAACAATATAAATCAGGCAAGGTTGGATTGTTGGGCTTCTTTGTTGGCAACGTTATGAAGGCGACCAAGGGTCAGGCGAATCCAGCCGTTGTAAATGAAATCATGCGCAAGAAATTATCATAAAAACAAAAGGACAAAAAATGAAAGTAATCGGTATTATTGAAGACAATCACATCACAGGCGTTCAATACGGCGAAATAGAAATTTTGGATGCGCCTGTTCCAAATGATAAATCTATAATTAATGCGTACCGCAAGGCAACTGAATTACAAAAATTGCGCAAAGCACAAATTCGCAAAAACAACACAAAGCATAAATAATTAAATTATGAAAAAATTTTTTATTCAAACATTTGGTTGTCAGATGAACGTATATGACGGTCAACGCATTGCAGCAATGTTGACCGCACACGGCATGCAATCGACAGATAATGTCAGTGATGCAGATATTATTATATTAAATACATGCGCCGTTCGCGAAAAGGCAACGAACAAGGTATTTTCTGCCCTGGGGCGTATACGCAAGGCAAAACGTCCGGATGCTTTGTTCGGTATTGTCGGTTGCGTCGCACGCGAGGCTGGCGCATCCGCATTTAAACGCATCCCTGATTTAAACTTTGTACTGGGCCCACAAAGTTATCATAAATTACCGGAAATATTGTCAGACCCCGACACCAAATTATTAAACATTGATTTGACAGGTTTGGAAAAGTTTGACGCCCTGCCCCAGCCTGTCACATCACCAGCCGTGGCATATATACCAATCCAAGAAGGTTGTGACCACTGTTGCACATATTGTATCGTGCCATACACACGTGGCCGCGAAATATCCCGACCATTTGACGACATTATTCACGATTGCAAACATGCTGCAAATACAGGTGCAATAGAAATATGCTTTTTAGGCCAAAATGTGAACGGATATAAATATACCGATAAAAATGGTAAACTATACCGCCTGTCTGATTTAATACGAGAGGCCGCCAAAATAGATTCTGTAAAACGCATACGTTTCACATCCAGTTATCCAACAGAAATGACAGATGACTTGATTGACATGTTCCGGATTGAGCCCAAATTATTGCCATTTTTAAACATGCCTATACAAAGCGGCAGCCCCGATGTATTGACAAAGATGAACCGTCCGTATTCGCTAAATCTATATATAGATATTGTTGACAAATTACATGCGGCACGCCCAGATATTCAAATATCCAGCGACTTTATCGTCGGATTCCCTGGCGAAACAGATGATGACTTTCAACAAACAATCGACATCGCAAATAAAATAAAATATATAAATTCATATTCATTTAAATATTCACCGCGCCCACACACCGCCGCCGCACTGATGAAGAATCAAATTCCAGAACAGATAAAGGCCGTACGACTGGCACACTTGGATGCGCGACTGAACGAAATACAACGCGAATTTAATGAAAGTTGTGTCGGAAAAACATTTCAATGCCTGTGCGAAGGCGCAGACAAAACAGGCAAGCACCTTGTATTTCGCACACCATATATGCAGCAATGCATTGTTGACGCACCAGCACACGAATACAACACATTATCCAATATTCGTATAACGGCGGCAAACAAGGCGTCACTGCGTGGTGAATTTGCAGACTAATATTAAAACGCCACACGTGCCGATACAGATATCTGATATCCTGCACCGTTGTCATCATGAATAATCGCAAAATCTGCGCCACCACCGACACTGTCGGTTGGCGCATAAAAATTAACAAATGCGGCCATGTGTATCGCACCATCTGTTAAGACATTGCCACGTACACCATAATCATACCAGACATCAAAATCATCTATGCTGAAATCAGCCGCCAATCCAATATTTGCCAAAACAGATGAATCACTGTCATGTGATACACTGGCCCAATCCATAAATACACCGACAAATGACGTCAGCACAACATCAGAAATATTTGCAATACGCACACCAACATCCGATGACACAAATCCCGCCACACCTGTTGGATTGTAATTGGTACCAGTTCCATCAAATACGGGCCCTATATCAAAAATACCATATGTAAAACCAATCGCACTATTACTGACAACCCGCCCATCATCATAATTTAATTTCAAATCGCCACCAAACAGACGCGCCGAAAAATCATTAATATCATCAGATGTATTTTGCAACCCTGCAAAACCACCAATATGCAAAGACAAATCGTCCGTAATCAATACAGCACCCAACAGATGCCCGCGATATATTGCATCTGTATCAGAAAAGATAACATCAAACCTGGTATCAAAATCTATTCCATTTCCAGAACGATTGCCACCCAACACATCCAATACTTGCATACGCCGCACTGAATCCATCAGATGTATCGGATTCAAACGCACAGATTGCGACATCACGGAATTCAACCCAGCCATATCTGACGCAGAATCCATTGCGGTCAACAAATTATCATTTGGATAATCAACACGCAAATTGTCCAAAAACTCGCCAAGACTGCCACCAAAAACCTTGCGATATTCTGTTTCACGTTCCAATGCGGCATACAAATTTCCATCATCTATCCGCGATGCCAACCGATACAATGGATTTATTTCTGCGACATCAAAACTGACTGTACCATCACCTGATATATTTCTAAGCACTGGCATTGAAAAATCAATATCGTTAACAGATTCCAACACCATAATAACATTACCAACAATTTCTATATTATCCATTGCATCAGACATCACCCGCGGCATATTGGCCGCCAGACTTAATACAGAATTTTCTAACACTATTTTATCTGCACCACTGGATATATTCAAAACACCAGCCAAAGATATATCTGTCGCATGATTTACCCACACCGTATGACCGGATGACACGTCTATAAAATTCAAATCATCCATGCCACCCACCATCTGAACCAAGCGTGCATTTGGCACCAAGTTAAACTTACCGTCAATAATTCCGGAATTTTTAACATAAACATCAAAAATATCATCAATATAAAAATCAGAATACATCTGGCCGGAATTTAATATTGAAACACTGCGCGTCACAGTTATCGCACCTGTCAACGATTCAAACCTGCCATTTTCTGTCACGAATAAATCTTCATCTAAATACTGTGATTGCCAAGTTATCCCCGAATCGACATAAATAGCACCCGCATCAGAAAATCCGACACACAACATAAAACAAATAATTATGAAACGAATTATAAATCTATCTACCACCAGACTAATTTACCACATTAGGAATTATATCACAAAGAAAAAATTCAAAAAAAATACCCCGGGCGTCCCCGGGGCATATATTCCAAGAAATACCGAACACATTTTTTTAGAACAAATCTTTATCCAATGTTCCCCATGCGGCTTTGTATCCACCGTCACGTTCCAGATAGATTTGTGCATTTTGCAATTGACCCGCCATCAAACCACGAATCATATATGTTTCTTCCAAGCGGCCTGGTTCATCAACACGCAAGCGTGGCAAATCTGCCGTCAACATTGTGCGGCTGCAACAAGTGGTTGCATTTGACGCACATGGATTGCACTGATAAATACGCGGAGTATAAGTCACACCTGGACGCAAATCTTTGACATCAACAACCATTTTCAAACCACTGTCTGTTTCTGTAAACTTGATGTATCCCATTTTAGACTCGCCACCTTGGCTGCTGTGAGTATACATTGTCGCCTTTACACGGTTGATATCCGCATTACTGTATGTCTGATAGTATTCGACAGTCTGTGTTGTTTTTACAGGCTGCTTTTTATGATGCATACGCTTTTGGCTGGGGCACATACCGGCACAACCCGCCAATATTGCAACCATGCCTAACACAGATGTAAATGTTAATGTTTTTTTGATTAAGTTTTTCATTTTTGTCTCCTTTTTTCCTTTCGGGTTCAAACACATTTTATAATATTTTTTTGCACTTTTCGTCAGGTTTGAATCCCTAGGAACTGGCGCATTTCAGCCACATTGCGCATTTAGTATTTCAATCCTGTACGCATTTTAACGCACACATTGTAAATTATACTTACCACAACCAAAGGAGAGATAAATGTATAAGTTAATGCAACACCTGGTCGCGTTTAAATATGCATGTAAACTGCGCCATTGGGCCACAAATAATTATGGCCAGCATCTGTTGTTTGACCGGTTAAGCGAAGACATAGACGCATGGGTGGATAGTATTGCAGAATGCTATTTCATGGCAGGTGACGAACAAAAACAACTGCGTTCTGATTTATTAAACCCACGATTAATTGATAAAGACCTGGTCAAAATGTGCGAATCGATTATCGTGCATTTGGAAGAAATCCAAGACGACGACCTGAACGAAGGCATTGCATCATTGCTGTCCGCAATCGAAGAAGGATTTTTAAACAAATTAGCCCTGGCAAAATTATCATAACAAAATCCCCCATATAAAATGGGGGTGATTTTTAATCCAAATCCGATGATTTCATATTAACATCACATTTGCGCATTTTTCGCCAATATCCCAATACAAAATTTCCAAACGGAAATGCAATCAATACCTGTAAAGCCAACGCCGCAACATAATTTCGCGGCAACGCAATAATATAACGCAACGCCGACGGCATATATCCGGTTTCTAAAACAGGTGCCAAAAATGTTAATATCCCGGCCATAAATCCGACACGTATCAATGGCATAAATTTATAAATATCATACTTGCGAACGATTCGCATGACAAACGGCCCCACAATAAAGAAATCTAATACAAACGCAGTAATATAGATACGCGGCAATGCATGTAAAAAATTTGCCCAATTCAGCGCGCCATAAATCCACAGGTTTAACGTCATCATCCCCAGCACCATTGTTGTGCAATTTGGCAATGACATTATTAGTGCCTCTTTTAAATTTTGCGGAAAGTTTATTTTCATATTTTACCCCTTTGCTTATTTTACAGTCCACAAAAAAACAGTGTCTGCAACTGGACTTATGTGTTGCGGACACTGCACGTTGTGTTTTATTTTTATTAAAAATTTCGCAAAATTATATGTTCAAAAAAAATCTAAATCAAGTTAAAAAATCGCCGAAAACATCTCGGCGATTTAACATACGAAACACGGATAACCACCGCCCGCAGAATAACCACAGGCGGTATTTATATATTTTAGAACATAAATCTGATACCAATATCGGCACCGACATTATGCATACTGGACTGAACGTCGATATAGTTATAACGGGCCGCCAAATCAACCGCGAAATATTCCATATCAAACGATACACCCAATGTTCCCATGGCTGCAACGCGTGTTTTGCTGCTGCTGTGGTCGCCATAGATGCCACCGTGACGGCTAACATCTGCAAACGCGGCACCAACACCCAGACCAAAGAACGGACGAACAACCTGGTATCCACCAAATTCCCAATAAGAATTCCACAACAATGTCTGTAATTTGGTATCAACATTTATACGTTCTGGTGTATTAAAGTCTGCATGATCTTTGGCCTTGGAAAAGATTGACCACTCAATTTCAGAACGAACGGTGTCACATACTTCCAAACCTAATGCTGCACGTCCTTGGAACACCAGGTCGGTCATTGTGTCTTTTTTATTGTTGAAACTATAATTCATGTTTTCCCATGTGATACCGCCCCTTAATCCGATATAAGGATCCATACCCCACATCTGCCATGTTCCCTGGTCTGCGTGGTGCATCCCTGCAAACGCCGGACATGCAATCAGCACTGCCAGTGTTGATACGATTATTTTTTTCATTTTTTCTCCTTTTTTTCTGTTTGTGTTTGTTTAAAGGTTTTCATGTCAACGATTTAATTCTATCAAAGCGTTTCCAATCTTTGCATAGGTAAGGATTCTTATAGCCATCCCATCAGAAAAAGACACAAACATCATAAAATCCGATATGCACACCATAATTTACACGTGACGAAACTTTCTATCCTATAGCGCCAATATTTCTTCATAAATAAAATAAACATAACAAAGCACAGGAGGCAATCATGAAAAAAACCGAATCAAATCCACAGACAAAATACTGGCATAAAAAGTATCCCACCCAATCGCAACCATATCCCGGAATCGAAGAAAAAATGACCCCAAAACCCGATTGCGGCGAAGAAAGTTATGTTGGCTGTAATCGCTTGGCCGGACGACACGCATTAATCACAGGCGGCGATTCAGGAATCGGCCGTGCAGTTGCAATTGCCTTTGCCCGCGAAGGTGCAGATGTTGCCATATCATATATGCCATCCGAAGAAAAAGATGCCACCGTCGTCAAAAAATATATTGAACAGGCAGGCTGTCGCGCCGTGCTAATTCCTGGCGACCTATCAAATGAGAAATTCGCACGTTCTTTACCCGCGCGCGCGTCACGTGCACTGGGTGGGCTGGATATAATTGTTATGAACGCCGGATACCAGCAATACAACGATGATATTTTGACATTAACCACCAAACAACTGACCCAAACTTTTTCTGTAAATTTGTTTTCTATGTTTTGGATTACCCAAGGTGCATTACCATTACTGAACCCCGGGGCATCTATTATAACCACAACATCAATTCAGGCATTTAAACCAAGCCCCGGCCTGCTGGATTATGCCGCATCCAAGGCGGCAATCATGGCATACACACGCGCCCTGGCAAAACAATTGGCACCACGCGGAATACGTGTCAACGGTGTCGCACCGGGCCCAATCTGGACGGCATTACAGGTGACAGGCGGTCAGGCAGAAAAAAATATCCCTGACTTTGGCCGCAACACCCCAATGAAACGGTCGGGCCAGCCTGCAGAATTGGCGGCCACGTATGTCTTACTGGCATCAGACGCATCCAGTTATACAACGGCTGAAATCTATGGTGTCACAGGTGGCGACCATACATATTAAAAAATAAATCCACCACACCGGTAAATAAAAGATAGTTTTTTCACTTGGCATAAAATACCTGTGCACGACGTGGACTAGTTCCTTGTCCGCTTGTATCATCCAAAAACAAAAACGGCACAAGGCCGTTTTAATTTTTGGTGGACGCGCAGGGATTCCCTCGGGCACACCCCTGCGGGGAAACCGTGACGGTTCGACTACGTTAACACTTGTCTCACCTACTTGTTTTCGAACCCTTTTTGGGTTCTCGTCCGCTTGTCTCATCCCAAAATAAAAACGCCGACAAGCGGCGTTTATATTTTGGTGGACGCGCAGGGACTCGAACCCTGGACCCACTGATTAAGAGTCAGTTGCTCTACCAACTGAGCTACGCATCCAAAACACGTATTGAACATCAAAACATCCGTTCAAGACGTGCAGATTATATATCTTTTTACAATATTTGCAAGGATTTATTACTTCTTTAAATACGATGATGGGTTATATGCCTTGGTACCCTTGCGGATTTCAAAGTGCAATTGCGGGGTATCAACCTTGCCGGTGGCACCAACTGTTCCGATTTTCTGTCCCACATTAACCCGCGCGCCGCGCCGTACAACCATTGAATCCATATGTGCATAAACAGTCATCCAACCACCATCATGCTGAATTATAACCAAATTTCCCATGCCCTTTACTTCGTTGCCGGCATACGCAACAACACCATTTTCTGCCGCCTTGACAGATGTGCCACGCGTTGCACTGATGTTTATCCCATCATTAAACAATCCGTTTGATTTTGCACCATATCCGGACAGAATACGTCCACGCACCGGCCACGAAAATTTAGATGACGACCGCGTCGCAATCTTCGGCAATTTTTTTGACGGATCAGATGAAATCTTTTCGGTTGCCTTTTTCGTTGTTTGTGTGCTGCCTGTTTTATTATCTGACGCCTTTGCACTCTGCGATGACGTAGTCTTCTTCGAATCGGTATTTTTATTTGATGTGACCTTTGGCGCACTGGGCGTTGGGGTTGTCGTTGCGGATTTAGCCTGAGGCTTTACAACAATCGCATCAGATTTTTTTGTCGCAACATTTGATGTTGAGGCAACCTGGGTTGCGACCCGAACATCCGGGTCGGATAAATTTGGCACCTTTAACTTTTGTCCTGCATACAATCCAAATGGCGGCGTCAGGTTATTCATAACAGCCAAATCATTTACAGGTATCGAATACTTGCGCGACAACGAATACAACGTATCCCCCACCCCAACGGTTATTTCCTGTAATTCAACACGTGTGGTTGTTGGTGTTGGATTTTTTATCACCACAGGCGGAGCCACCGCAACCATATTTCCCGCAGTTGCCGCCGCATCATTTGCCGGCGCCGCAACATACGTCACCGCTGGTTTTGCGGTACGCAATACCTGACCAACAGACAGCGCATACGGTTCTGACAAATTATTTATTTTCGCCAATTCTGCAACCGTCATATTATGACTGCGCGCCAAGGCATACAATGTATCACCCCGTGCCACAGTTATTTGGTTTTCACCGGCGGCCGGTGCCGTATCCAGCGCACCATACATTGGCACCATTAAATAGTCATCGGTTGGCACATCCGCAACAGTTGCCTCCTGAACAACAGCAGGCGCATTTTCAACATCCGTGTTAATGGTATTATCGGGCGTATCTGCCACAACGTCTTGGGGTGGAATTATATAATCACTGACACTGGCATATAAAACATAATCATCAGTCGCCGACGATCCATATAATTCAGGCGACGCATAAACGCCATAGTCAGTCGCCGCAGAATTATAAATTTCTGGCTGGGCATACGGGTCTGCCAACAACGCCGGATATCGCGTGGAAATAAAGTCCCCAACCGAATCGGGCAACGACATTATTTTTGGTTGCAAATCACACGCAGTTATAACCAGTGACAACACACAACCCAAAGATATCCAGATTTTTTTCACACGCCAATTATACCATAAAAAGGCGTTAAATAAAACACTTACATTAATGCGCACCGTCACGTCGCATGAACAGAATACTTATTTCAAACAGTGCCCACATCGGTATGGCCAAAATCACCTGGGACACAATATCTGGCGGGGTTAAAACTGCCGCCACAATAACGATTATAACAATTGCATACCGGCGCGCCTTTATAACCGCATCACGTGATATTATACCCAATCTATTTAACAAGACCATAACCAGCGGCAACTGAAACGCCAACCCAAAAACTTTTAATAATCCAATTGCAAACGTCAGATAATCACGCGCCGCCGGCATTAAAACAGTTGGCACCGGTGCAGATTGATTTAAATCCAAAAAGAAACGAAATACCGATGGGAACAAAACATAGAACGCAAATGCCGCACCAATAAAAAACAATACCGGCGACAAAACCAAAATCGGCCATATAAACCCACGTTCATTTTTATGCAATCCCGGTGCAATATATGCCCACACATGCCATAACACAACCGGCAATGTTATCAAAAAAGCGAACAAAACCGACAGCGAAAACCGAATCATTAAGCCATCTGTCACCGCCGTATACAGCATTGTCCCCCCACCCCATGCATTTATTAATGGCGCGGTTAAAAATTCTTGGATAAAAGGCGCAATCACCCATCCCGCACACAGGCCACATAAAAACACCAGCGCACACCACAGTATCCGACGACGCAATTCTGCAAAATGTTGCATCAGTGTCATGCGTTGCATTTTTTTGCCCCACCCTTTTTTGTTGTGCGCACCGTACGTTTTTTGCGCAATGGCGTTGCAAAATCCGCCAATATTTCATCTGTTGTTGTATGAATCAAATCATCAATCGGCGCGTCCAGTTCAATCTGATTTTTTATCTGTTCTGACGCATCAGTAATGCGCCAAATTATATTGCGCACAAATTTAATCAACCGTGCCAAAAATCGCGCAACATCCGGCCACAGTCGCGCCGGTATCACCACCACCGCAACCAACAATATTACAAATAATTCGGCCCAACTTATTCCAAACATTTTTCTTTTATACGTTAATCATAGAAGTCGTCACCGCCACTGTTGCTGACCGTCTTGTGACGCGAAATCTGGAAATAATCCTTGGCAAAATTGGTCTTTGTTTTCAAATCATGAAATACAACATCCGTGGTCGCCCCCGTTGCATCTGTCACAGTCCATGAATTTAACTTCACCGGACTTTTATCAAACACAACCATCATAGTCCCCAGGCCCTCTTGCCCGCGCAGATTCATTTTTAACGCGAACGTGTTTTTATCATCCGTCGTTTCAACAACATTTATATCGGCCGTCTGCAAATTTATATTTTTGCGGATTAAAATTCCAGCCGGCGTACTGGTCAATGGCACCGTTGTTATTTGATCCAGCGAACTGTCAAAGAAATATAAATCCTTGCCATCTGCAATCAACTGTATCGGCATATTTTTGTAATCCAGACGAACGCGCCCCGGACGCAACATCGAAAACGTACCTTTTTGCTTTATGCCCGACGCTGTCTGCACAAAATCCCCCGTCAGGCCCGTCACAGAATTCAAATATCCTTCGGCGCGTTTGACCAAATTTGAATCCACCGACGCATTTGCGCACATTACAATAAATGCAAAACATAATGATAATAAAATACTTCTCATCTCTTACATCCCTTTGAACAGTTCCAAAATTTTGGCACGAACATTATCCAAACTGTCATTGACAACAGCCCCCGCCGCACACAAATGCCCACCACCACCCAATGCCGCGGCAATATGGTTTATTGGTGTACCGCGACTGCGGATAGATATGCCAATCTGATTTTCTTTTTGATGTTTTAATAAAACAATATATTCAACACCGCGGATTTGCCCCAACATACCCAAAATCATTTCACCGCGACCATCCAGATACTTATAATTTTTATGTGGAACCGTGGCCAATGCCAATTTGTGATGATAAAAGAATTCTGTTGCAGACACAACCGCTGCCTCGGTTAAAACGGTTTTACGATCCTTGTTATTCATTGATTCCATCAATGGTCGAATCTTAACACCTTTATCAACCAAGTCCGCCATTATACGCAAAGGCTCACCATTATGAATAAATTTCAAATACCCGGTATCAGTAATAATTGCCACCGCCAACAGGCCCAACACATCTACATCATACTGCCAGTTTTGCGCCACCATTATACGATATATAATCTGTGCAGTTGCAACCGCGGTATCATCGTTCAACAGCAACTGTGCAATTGGTTCATCATTTTTATGGTGGTCTATTTCAACAATATATTTTGCACGTTCCAGTATTATTGACGGCCCACCGATATTTTTTGCCGTACCATAATCCAATACAATCGCCAAATCAAACGGCGCAGATAAATCCGCATTACCAAAGAATTTCATGCGTGGACGCAAAGGCATACTGTCCAAAGTATCCGGCAAATTCCCATCATACACACACAACGGCCGCACACCATAATTCAATTCAATCAATCGTGATAACGCCAATGCAGAACACATTGCATCACCATCCAGATTCTTGTGCGCAAAAATCACAATCGTTTTCGCGTCGCGTATTTTTTCATCAAATATTTTTAATTTTTCCTGCATAAATATAATCCTATATCGCGATATCTTCTAAAAAGAACTGTGCGCTGACGCGTCCGTTATATTCATTTTCTTTTAAGCGCCCCAACATCATTATTTTAGTGTTTGTGTTTGCATCGTCCAGCAAAAAATCACCAACCGGTGTTCCCACCATATTAAATCCTACAAACGCCAATTGATTGCCGGACGATGTTGTCACAGTCCCACGCAGGTGATTTGCACCCTTGCCCATGGCAACCGCATAGTGTAAACGTGCACCCTGCAAAACCAACATAGGTTCCGGATTTCCCTGGCCAAACGGCGCCAGCGCATCCAATTTATGAATCAAATCCAGACTGGCGAAACCTGCATCCATTTCTGCATCGGCAATAATTTCCGGCACAGGTCTGTGACCACCCAGTTGCCCTGCCACCGCATTTTCCAAGAATTCACAAAAGCGCTGCTCGTTTTCCGCCGGCAAAGAAAACCCCGCCGCCGCCGCATGCCCACCACCTTCGGATATAACACCGGCCGCCAATGCATCATGAATTATGCGCCCCAAATCAATATCTGCGGTTGAACGCCCAGACCCGTTTATAACCCCATCAACACGTGTTGCAACACATGCCGGCATGTTATATTTATCTTTCAGGCGACCTGCAATAATCCCCATCACGCCACCATGCCAATTATCACCGCACACAAATAAACTGACGCGCCCATCGGCACAATATTTTTCTGCATTTTCTGTCGCATGCAACATTATTGCATTTTGAATATCTATACGTTCTTGGTTCATATTATGCAATTTCGCAGCCAAATCATTTGCAATCAACGGATTATCAGTTAACAGTAATTCCAACGCCGGCGCCGCCGAATCCAAACGTCCCGCGGCATTTAGGCGCGGCCCCAACGCAAATCCCACCGCATAGACCGATGGTTTTGAAATACCCGCAACATCCATCAATGTACGCAGGCCCAAATTTTGGCGCAAACCTAAAACTTTTAACCCGGTTGCAACAAATGCACGGTTCAGACCAATTAACGGCATTGTGTCACAAATTGTCCCCAGTGCCACCAAATCCAACCAGTTTAACAGATTTATCGCATCTAATTTTTCACGTAATTGCGAATTAGACACACGCGCCTTTAATTCGCGATGAACCGCAACCAGTGTTAAAAACGCAACCCCGACACCCGCCAGATAAGACATATTGGACACATCATCCGCGCGTTTTGGATTTACAACCGCCACCGCATCCGGCAACACCGCATCTGGCGAGTGATGGTCTGTGACGACCACACGCACACCGCGTGCATTTGCATGCGCAACATCCGCAACACCACTGATACCGCAATCAACCGTTATCATCAGTTTGACGCCCGCATCCGCGATATCATCAATTGCCGCAATATTTAAACCA
This sequence comes from uncultured Muribaculaceae bacterium, assembly GCA_964545825.1. GTDB lineage: Bacteria > Pseudomonadota > Alphaproteobacteria > Rs-D84 > Rs-D84 > Enterousia. The sequence goes on along the minus strand of CAZJGX010000009.1, from coordinate 6,428 downwards.
TAACCTTCGCCTTCACGTGTTGGCAGATGCCAAATCACATCCACATCCAACGCACGTAAATATTTTACGAATACCGCCGTTGATGTTATTCCATCAACGTCATAGTCACCATATATCGCGATTTTATCACCCGCCGACACGGCATCTGCAATCGTACGGGCCGCCACATCCATATCACACAAGATAGAAGGATCAGGCATATATTCTTTGATACTGGGGTTTAAAAATTTTTGAATCTCATCATCCCCCATCACGCCACGCGATGACAAAATCTGATTCAACAGATTATCATTTGACAGTGAAATATTTTCTGCATCATATGTTGCTAATGTCCATGCCCTGCCCAGCATGGATTTTTCTACTATCTTTTTCACGCTACACTCTTTTCTTATTATCAAGTGTATTATAATGCAAAATTATTCAAATAGCAACGGCAGTATACCATCCAAAATTTTTCCAGCCGTCGGCACGGCGTTCCACGCCGCGGTACGCAAACCAAAATTCTCTTTTATTCCCTGGGGCTCATCTAAAAACACAACAATTGTGTATTGTGGTGCCTCGGCTGGGAAAATTCCTGCAAACGCGGTAAAATTTTTCTTATGATTAATTTTGCCATTGGGGTCGCGTTTTTCTGCGGTTGCTGTTTTACCACCAATTGTAATGCCTGAGATTCTGGCCTGTTTTGCACTGGTTTCTTCGGCAATACGAATCATCACCCCACGCAGACGTGCAGATATTTCTGAATCCAACACACGCTGGCCACGCACGGCACCAATACTGCGCTTTTGCAATGTCGGATAAATATACACCCCGCCATTTGTCATAGAATTTACCGCCATCAGCAAATGCATCGGTGTCACGGCAATTCCATGTCCAAAAGACATTGTTGCACGTTCAACCGGCCCCCATTTTTTCGGCATCAGCGGACGTTCTGTGCGCCCGAATTCCAATTCCAACGCATCATCTAAATGAATCCTGTGAAAGAATTCTTTTTGTGTACCATCCGGTAAATCCAGCGCGATTTGCGCACTGCCCGCATTGCAAGAGTGCAACATAATTTCTTCAACATTTAGATTTGGACGCGGCGGTTTAAAACTGCGCACATCACCGATAGAGGCCGCTGTCCGCCCAAATTTATCCAAGACTTTATAAGGCTTTGCAATATAGTATTCTTTATTTATCCCGTTTTCAAAAGCCATGGCGGTATTAAACACTTTGAATATAGACCCCATTTCAAATACACCACGCAAAGGCTTAAACAAGCGATTTGCCGCCGGGTCTGCGCGCAAATTTTCAGGGTCATAATCAGGTAAAGATACCATTGCAATCATTTCACCAGTACGCGAATTCATCAGCATACCCATCGCAGATTTAGCCTGATATTTTTCCATGGCAACAGATAATTGTTCATAGAAAACAGACTGAATTCGCGCATCCAACGATAACTGCAACGGGTCGGTATTTTCGCTTAAATAATCGTCATATATGCGTTCCGAGCCTTCCAACCCATGGCCGTCGGTACCAACAAACCCAACAATATGCGAAAACAGTCTACGCTTTGGATAACGGCGTGTTTGCACTTGTTCCACCTCTAACCCGGCCAATTTCGCGGTTGCCACCGTATTACGCACAGTATCAGACGCATATTTTTTGATATATATAAAAGACCGATTCGAATTTACCAGTTCCAACGCCCGGGCCAACGAATATTCATACGGCAACACTTGATGAATCAAATTCGCGACTGCATCAATATCTTTGACCTGGCGCGTGCGCAATGTTATATGCCCCGACATAACATTTTTGGCAAGAATATCACCATTTCTGTCGACAATATCCGCACGCGTCACACTCCACTGGCCGGCACCACGCCCAATGCGCGCCCTGTCCGTACCCTGAATTCCCAACTGTAATGTACGTACAGTCAAAACAATAAATATAATGGTAAAAAGTCCATATATTATACGCAACCGCCGATGGCCGGCAATATTTCCAGGTGCCCCATTAAAACCACGTTTAAAAATATCGTGTCCTATTTCAAACATTTATTCATGCACCGCCCGCATTTTTAAATCACCAATCTGAACAGATTTTTGAAAACTGATTACTTCTGATTTTGGAGAAATCGTCACAACCAAATTACGCAAAATCTCCGGTCGCACATATGACGAGAAATTAGCCTGACGTGCGGCAATCTCCTGTTGGGTCTGAACAATTTGACTGCGCACCCGGGCGCGTGCCCTGTCCTGGGTTCGATAACACACCTGCAACGCCACGGTCAGCATCGCAACCGCCCCCAGCATCCACAGACTGATATGAAACATTTTTATATCTTCGTTCATCACCACATTCCCTGATACACCAGTTTATCATAAATTTTGCAAAAAACGAATCATAGAATTAACACCGTTCAGTCGCCCTGCCCCCAGGTTTAAATTCAAATCACCAAACATACGGGATAAATCCATTTTGCGAATTTCATCCGGGGTGCATCCATCAACAATTGATATCAAAATTGCAACAATCCCACGTACCAGCGCAGAATCTGCCACCGCATAAAATCTATTACCTGACATGCAAATTTGCACACGTGACGCGCACCCCACAATATCACTGCACACAGCATCTGGCGCCACCGGCGGCAATTGCGCACCCAAATCCATAACCATTTCCAGTTTATCAACCGGATTATCCAACATATCCAAATTACGCTTTATTTCATCGTATGTCATTACCTACCACCCTTGGGATGTTAAATCCAAATCTAAACGCGCCGCATCCGACATACGCGATAAATCCCACGCCGGTTCCCATACTAAATCAACACGCACCGGCATGGGACGTGCAACATTTTCAACAACTGATTGTACCTGGGCCAACAATTCTTCCATCATGGGACACGTCGGACTGGTAAAAGTCATTGTGATAACAACATTATCCGTATTAATTGCAATATCATATATCAATCCTAAATCCCAAATATTCACAGGTATTTCCGGATCATACACGGTTTGCAGTGCTTCAATAATATCTTGCTTTGAAACAGCCATTTTATTTCACCAATTTTTTTATAACATCAATTACATATTTTATATCATCAATTTTGTTCCATGGCCCGATAGATATGCGCGCCGTACCGGGCACACCTAACACGCGATGAATCCATGTCGCACACATATTACCAACACGAATACAAACCCCATGTGCACCGACCAATGCACCAAAATCCAACACATGCATATCATCAATTACAAAAGACACCAAAGACGCATCCCGTGGACTGACGATTTTTATCCGTGGAACCTGGGACAACCCGTCATACAAATATTTGATTAAATCTGTATCAATAGGATGCCGTGCCATATATTCAATTGCCGGCATCAGTCCCGCAATCTGGGTCAACGGCAATGTTCCTGCCTCGAATCGGTCTGGCGATGGGGCCGCAATAATTTTATTCCCATCCAGACGCGTCACCATACCGCCACCAAATTTATCAGGCGATAAAGTATCCGCCGCCCGAACATACATCACCCCCAGGCCCGTATCCGCACCAATCTTATGCCCGGATAAACACAAGAAGTCACATCCCCATTTTTTAACATCAATCACATCGTGCGCAGCATACTGTGCGGCATCAACAATTGTCACAACATTTGGATTTTTTTTACGTGCGGCACTAATTATTGCACCAACATCCTGGGGCACACCCATTACATTACTCATCGCCGTTATAACCATAATGTCTGCGTATGGCACACGTGATATATCAATACTATATTTATTATCCAGTGGTGCGACAACGATATCAGCCCCACCATTTGCCGCCAAGTTTTCCCACGGCAAACGTGCACTGTGATGATCCAAATCCGACACACACACCACAGGATGTGCCACATGCACCATTTGACGCGCCAAGTTTACCACGCGATTTAATCCATCTGTCGCCCCTGATGTAAAGACAACCTGATTAAAATCCGCATTTAAAAATTTGGCCATTGCACAACGCGTGTCTCCAACCATCGTATCAACAGCCGTCGCACGTGCACATACACCGCGCCCTGCATTTGCATAACCGTCACGCAAAAATGCACTTTCCGCATCAATTACAACGTCTGATTTCAAACTGCTGGCCGCCGCGTCTAAGTATATGATTTTATTCATTTTATGATTTCTCTTGCTTTTTATGCTGATTATAATACACTCGATAAAAATATCAACCAAGGAAGGAGAAAAAGATGGCTTTGGAACATGCAAATGACACAAATTTTGTATCACTGATTGACAACGGATTAACACTGGTTGACTTTTGGGCAGTATGGTGCGGCCCATGCCGTATGTTTGGCCCAATATTTGAACAGGTATCTAATCAGGTTCCAGATGTAAAATTCGTAAAATTCGAAATTGATGAAACAAACCGTCGCATACCGGCCCAATATGGCATACGCAGTATTCCCAGCGTATTGGCATTTAAAAACGGCGAATTGGTCGAGGCACGCGCAGGCCTAATGGATGCAGACACATTAATGCAATGGATAAATGAACTAAAAGGGTAATAGAAAAATGGCCACTGAAGATTACAAGAAAATTGAACTGGCACCAAAATACACGCCAAAAAAATCTGAACCATACATGTGCCCGATGCATAAAGCGTATTTTTACCAAGTGCTGACTGCACAAAAGGCGGAATTAGACCATGAAACAGATTCTGTATTAAGCGCGGTACGCTTGGCCGAAAAGACAGAGGCTGCAGGTGTTGGTGATGATTCAGACAACGCAACATATGAACAAGAAATCACAATGAATCTGCGCATGTCAGAACGTGATAACAATCTGTTGCGCAAAATTAACAGTGCATTGGAAAGATTAGAAAACGGCACATTTGGATACAGCATTGTATCCGGTGAAGAAATCGGCCTGCAACGTATGATGGCACGCCCATTGGCAACCATGACTGTTGAAGAGCAAGAAGAATACGAACAGCGCAAATAAAAAAACATCGGGGCATTTGCCCCGTTTTTTTATACAAATCTATTGAATACCGACAACAAACTGGTCATCATAATCAGCAACACGTTGTCCACCAATCATGCAGTTTATATCTTCAAATCCACCACGAACTTGATTTTTCTTTATCACATTACTGGTAATTACACCGCCAACGGTACCCAATACAACACCCGCCACCGAATCGGATGCCAGGCGCGCACCATTAAAATTACCACTGGCTGTTTTCCAATGACTTTGCCCCCACTTGCCCGATATATCCGCCAATGCGTTATACTTTGTTTTGATGTTTCCACGGGTTTTCGCGGTCTCAGGCGAATTCGCAGTCCGATCTGAATCTTGATTATATTTAGACCTTTCGTTCAAATAACATACCGTTGCATCAATACGTTTTGTCTGTGGCGTCCCATCTTTATCAACATACGCATAATCATATATATACCCAATATAATAATTATCCGGCTTTACAATCTTTTCGCCATCGGCGGCCATTTTACCGGCCACACACCCACACCGTTGAACGGATGCGTTCCACGCAATACTGCCCGCATAAAATGCTGGCAATTTTTTGATTATTTCATCGCATGTTCGCTTTTCAGAACGCACCCGACATTTATAATTAAACCATACTTTGTTTGAATCTTTGCACCAACAAAATCCGCCCTTATAATCCCACTCTGCCTCAGAATCGTCATTGCATTTTGTATATTCGTCGGCATCTGTACACTTCATAGTATTTTTATCCCAGACCTGACGGTTGCCATTACAGATACAATCATTGTAAACACTATCCCAATGCGCCCCGGAATTGCGCGAATCAAACGATTCGCACGCTTCTTTTTTTGTGCCGCATTTTTCATACATCCCGGCAACACCAGCCACCGGATTCAGTTTAAAATACCCGTCATTACACTGACGCACACCTTTGTAAAGCGCACCCTTATCACAATATACAAAGCACTCTGCCCCACCGGCCAAGTTCAATTCACGACACGGTACATCCATCGTTTGACCATCGACCATATCGTCGGCCGTACGGTACGTGCACCCCGCCCCAACAGATGCAGCATACACAGAAACACATGGCATACATATCGCAAATATAAAAAAGACAAATATTTTCTTCATCGATATCCCCACTGCCTATTGCACACCAACCATAAATTGATCACCCCAATCGGCAACCGTCTGCCCACCAATTACACAGCGTAAATCTTCAAATCCACCACGCACTTGATTTTTCTTTATCACATTACTGGTAATTACACCGCCGACGGTACCCAATACAACACCCGCCACAGAATCAGATGCCAGGCGCGCACCATTAAAATTACCACTGGCTGTTTTCCAATGACTTTTGCCCCACTTGCCCGATATGTCCGCCAATGCATTATACTTTGTTTTAATATTATCCTTGGTTGTGG
>CAZJGX010000008.1:0-22876 GCA_964545825.1 uncultured Muribaculaceae bacterium | reverse complement strand
TTGTGTTGTTTGCGAAATTTTGTTTTATTTGGCATTAACATGATAACAACCTTTAATTACTGTTCTAATTTTTGTTCCCCCGGCACCATATAGATGCCGGCAAAAATTTATTTACTTTTTCTTTCGCTGCTGCCGGCATATTCGGACGGACGTGCCATTTCAGATGCCAGCTTTTCCTTATTAACTACATCACCTGTATAAATCCAAACCTTAACCCCGATAACACCGTACGTGGTTTTTGCCTGGATAGATGCATAGTCAATATCCGCACGCAAAGTATGCAAAGGAATACGACCTTCGCGGATTTGTTCGCTGCGTGCAATTTCCGCACCGTTCAGTCGACCCGAGCACATAACTTTGATACCCTGGGCACCGGCTTTTTGGGCGTTTTGAATCGCTTTTTTCATTGCACGTTTTGGAGAAACACGACCCTCGATTTGCTGTGCAATATTCTGTGCGACCAATTGAGCGTTCAGGTCTGGACGGCGAACTTCATAAATGTTCACGACAACCTGATCATTTTTAACCAATTTTTTGATATCATTACGCAAGGCTTCGATATCGGCACCATTTTTACCGATAATCATACCAGGACGTGATGTATGGATTGTGACGACTACTTTTTTAGCAAAGCGTTCAATAACAACTTTGGCCAAGCCCGCTTTTTTCAATTTCTTTTCAATGAATTTGCGGATTTTTACGTCCTCTGCCAACAGGGCTGCATAGTCCTTTTTGCCGGCAATCCAACGCGAATCAGTAATCTTATTGATAAATTCGCGCAATGAAATTGGTGATACCTTCTGTCCCATTTTCTTTTTCCTTATGTTGACGGCGCGGTGTTCTTGAAGTCATATAGACTTTATTCAGGGTTATCCCATACCACCGGCCGCGTCTTTATTATTTTGCTTTTTCTTTTTTTGCTGTTTTCTTAGATGGCGCGGTGCCAGATTCCAAAACAATCGTCAAATTCGAGAACGGTTTCAAAATCGGACGTGCACTGCCACGTGGGCCGGCCATAATGCGTTTCATTGTCAAAGCCTTGCCACACCAAATTTCTTTGACGAACAGGCTGTCCGCCGGCAGATTTTTGTTGTTTTCAGCATTTGCAACCGCAGATAACAAAGTTTTTAAAACTTCACCTGCAACGCGTTTCTTCGAAAACTTCAAGACATCAATCGCACGATCAACCGGCAGACCGCGAACCATATCGCAGACCAGATTCAATTTCTGGTGGCTGACGCGTATCATTTTATTGAACGCACGCGCTTGATTATCTTTAATTCCATATCTTGTCGTTGTCATAATTATTTACCCTATAATTTATGATTTCGTCAGAAATCTTATTTCTTGGCCGCAGCCGCCTTCTTGTTTGCAGCGTGCCCTTTGAACGTACGAGTTGGTGCAAATTCACCCAATTTGTGTCCAATCATATCTTCTACGACGGCCACTGGAATAAATTTATTACCATTGTGAACTTCAAAAGTCAGCCCTACCATTGGTGGCACGATTGTGCTGCCACGAGACCAAGTTTTAATTGGTTTACGGTCATCTTTTTCGTTCGCCACTGCGACTTTCTTCAACAGGGACGGATGAACATACGGACCTTTCCATACTGAACGAGACATCAATTACTCCGTTTTTTCTTGTGCCCCCGCCCCCATATAGGTGACGGGGATATTATTATTTCTTCTTTGCCAAATGTCTGCTGCGGATAATCATCTTTGCAGTACGTTTATTGCTACGGGTACGATATCCCTTGGCTGGAATACCTGTACGTGATACTGGTTCGTGTCCCTTAGAGTGACCATTACCACCACCCATCGGGTGATCGTTCGGGTTCATCGCCATACCACGAACGGATGGACGAACACCCAACCAACGGGCGCGACCCGCTTTACCCAGATTGACATTACGCTGGTCAGGATTTGAAACACTGCCAACTGTCGCCAGGCAATCAGAATGAACTTTGCGCAACTCACCGCTGTTCATCTTAATCTGTGCATAAACACCGTCTTTACCCATTAACTGAGCATAGCAACCTGCACTGCGTGCCAATTGGCCACCAGCACCCGGTTTCAATTCAACGTTATGCACAATTGTACCGATAGGCATATTTTTCAAAGGCATCGCATTACCCGGTTTGATATCTTCGCGTTGACCAGAAATAACGATATCACCTGCCTTTAAGTCACGTGGTGCCAAGATATAAGAACGTGTACCATCCTTGTATTCAATCAATGCGATAAACGCGGTACGGTTCGGGTCATATTCCAAGCGAACAACTGTCGCCGGCATATCTGTCTTTTTACGCGCAAAATCAATTAAACGATATTTGCGTTTGTGACCACCACCCTGGTGCATAACTGTCACATGACCAAAATTATTACGTCCACCTTTGGACTTCAAGCCAACTGTCAATGCCTTTTCCGGCGCACCACGGTGCAATTCACTGCGGTTAACCAATGTTAAACCACGTGTACCCGGGGTAATTGGCTTATAATGCTTTAATGCCATTTTTTCTTACCTTTTATTTTGCCACGACACTAACGTCCAGAACATCCGGATTCTCTGCCATGGCGGTTAATTTTTTATTCTGCTTCTGCTGCCAGATTCAAATTCGCATCTGCCGGCAAAGATACATAGGCCTTTTTCACAGTGCGCTGTGTACCTGTTGAACGACCACGGAAAGTTTTAACCTTGCCTTTTGCGACAACGATATTAACCTTGGTCGGTTTTACGTTATATATTGCCTGAACTGCACGTGCGACATCTTCTTTGGTCGCATCAATCGCAACTTCAAACGCAATTCCGTTGCTTTCAGACAGTTTTGCTGCCTTTTCCGAGATTATCGGACGACGCAGTATATCATAAATACCAGCGGTCGCAACGATTTTTTTCTCTGCATTTACTTTTTTTTCTGCCATTTGATAAACCTTTTAGTCTTATACCTTTGGCTTTATTATGCCAATCTTGCTTCTACCGCTTTGACTGCGTCTGCTGTCAAAACCAACTTATCATGTTTCAAGATATCCAAGACGTTCAAACCGATTGTCGGCAATACGTCAATGTTCGGAATATTTGCTGCGGATTTCTTGAAGTTTTCATCCAATGTGTCGCTACCCACAAACAATGCAGATGCAATGTCCAGTTTTTTCAACTGTTTTGCAAACGCACCTGTTTTTGCAGCCGACAATTTTTCAGAATCAATGATAACCAGGCTACCATCTGCTGCCTTGGAAGACAATGCCATTTTCAAGCCCAAAGAACGAACCTTCTTTGGCAAATCAATGCTGTGGTCACGGACAACTGGGCCATGAACAACACCACCGCCACGCATGTGAACATTGTATCTTTCACCTTCACGGGCATTACCTGTCTTTTTCTGTTTGAATAATTTCTTACCACTGCCGGCGACATCAGAAACAGTTTTCACTGCATGTGTACCTGCACGAGATTTTGCACGTTGCCATGTGACAACACGGTGCAAAATATCTGCGCGTGGTTCGATTCCAAAGATACCGTCGGCCAATTCAACTTTGCCAACTGTCTTGCCATCAAAATTTATAATGTCTAATTGCATTTTAATCACCTTCTGTTGCACCAATTATTATTCCGCAACAGCTTCTGTTTCGGTACTTGTCGCCTGTTCAGCAGCATTGTCCTTTACAGACATTGTCGGAACTGGCAAATCTTTGTGTTCTTTTTTGATTGCGTCTGTCACCAATACAAATGTGCCATTTGCACCCGGGACTGCGCCTTCGACAAAGATTAAATTTTCAGCAGCATCTGTGCCAAACACTTTCAAATTTTGAACGGTGACGGTTTCATTACCCATCTGACCGGACATCTTTTTGCCTTTCAGAACGCGGCCTGGCCACTCACGCATACCTGTACCACCCAAAGAACGGTGGGCTTTCAATACACCGTGTGTTGCTTCCTTACCACCAAAGTTATGACGTTTCATCGCACCCTGGAAGCCTTTACCCTTGCTGGTCGCCTGGACATCAACGAATTGTCCGGCAACAAAATGAGACGCCGACAACTGGGTCCCCGCTGGGATAACACAATCATCGGATACGCGGAATTCAACAACCTTGCGATATGGTTTTACGCCCGCCTTTTCCGCGGCCACAGCCTGCGGTTTTGCAACATGTTTTGCCTTGGCTTCGCGCATACCCAAAATATTCGCGATATATCCATTTTTTTCCTGCGTGCGATTTCCAATGACCGCGCAGTCACCAACAGATAATACTGTCACTGGGTGTGCAACGCCGCCATCATCATACAGACGCGTCATTCCTATTTTTGTTGTAATTAATCCACTACGTTTCATTTTATTTGTGCCTTTATTTATGCCGTTTGGTTGGCAACGTTTTATTTAGTGCATCCCGTCCCAACACCGGCAACATACCTATTTTTACAATTTAATTTTTACATCAACGCCACTCGCCAAGTCCAACTTCATCAAGGCATCAACTGTCTGAGGGGTTGGATTAACAATATCGACGACCGCTTTATGATTGCGGATTTCGAACTGTTCACGAGACTTTTTATCAACGTGTGGTGAACGGTTTACTGTAAATTTCTGAATCAATGTCGGCAAACGAACCGGGCCCACAACATCTGCGCCTGTACGTTTTGCTGTTTTTACAATTTCATCAACTGATTCCATTAAAACGCGGTGATCAAACGCCGTCAGTTTAATGCGAATTTTAGAAGTTGGTACCATTGTTCATTTTCCTTATGCTTGCCAAGGCCGGTAATCATTGGCGTCATTTCATCCAATTACACCGGCCAAAAGCTGTTTAATTATTTAATAATTTTCGATACAACACCGGCACCGACTGTGCGTCCGCCTTCACGGATAGCAAAGCGGCGACCTTCGTCCATAGCGATAGGTGCAATCAATTGCACTGTGATACGGACATTGTCACCCGGCAGAACCATTTCTTTGTCAGCCGGCAGTGTGATTGTACCAGTCACGTCAGTTGTGCTGAAGTAGAACTGAGGACGATAGTTAGAGAAGAACGCTGTGTGACGTCCACCTTCTTCCTTCGTCAAGATATAAACTTCGGCTTCGAATTCTGTGTGCGGTGTAATTGTACCCGGTTTGCAGATAATCTGACCACGTTCTACATCTTCCTTCTTGGTACCACGCAACAACAAACCTACGTTATCGCCGGCTTCACCCTGATCCAACATTTTGCGGAACATTTCAACACCGGTAACTGTTGTTTTCTGTGTTGGACGCAGACCAACGATTTCGCATTCGTCACCAACTTTGATAATACCAGATTCAACACGACCTGTCACAACGGTACCACGACCTGTGATAGAGAACACGTCTTCAATCGGCATCAAGAACGGTTTGTCTGTTGGACGTTCTGGCATTGGGATGTATTCGTCGCATGCTTTCAACAATGCATCGATAGATTCTTTACCCAAACCATCGCTTTTGCCTTCAACTGCGGAAACAGCAGAACCACGGATAATCGGAGCATTGTCGCCATCGAAATCATTTGCAGACAACAATTCACGGATTTCCATTTCAACCAATTCCAACAATTCTGGATCGTTTGCCAAATCACATTTGTTCAAGTAAACAACGATTTTTGGAATACCAACCTGACGTGCCAACAAGATGTGTTCGCGTGTCTGAGGCATCGGGCCGTCTGTTGCAGCCACAACCAAGATTGCGCCGTCCATCTGTGCAGCACCAGTAATCATGTTTTTAACATAGTCGGCGTGTCCCGGGCAGTCAACGTGTGCATAGTGACGTGAATCTGTTTCGTATTCAACGTGCGCTGTGTTAATTGTTATACCACGAGCTTTTTCTTCCGGTGCGTTATCGATGTTGTCAACACCTTTTTCACGGTCTGCACCGACACCATAGTAATGAACGATACCCGCTGTCAAAGTGGTTTTACCGTGGTCAACGTGACCGATAGTACCGATGTTAACATGCGGCTTGGTTCTTACATACTTTTCTTTTGCCATAGTTTTCTCCTTAGGCTTGGCTTGTTAATTAAATCTCGAAATTTGATTTCCGATTCATTGGATTTCAAACGCAATCATAAACCAGAAATCAAAAATCTCAATCTTTTTTTATTATTTTGTTAATTTCTTTATAACTTCATCTGCAACGTTCTGTGGGACTTCGTCATAGTGCGACAATTCCATATACGGATTTGCACGACCCTGCGACAAAGAACGCAAAGTTTTGACGTATCCAAACAAGTTCGCCAACGGAACGTACGCAGAAATCAGTTGGTTTCCAAACTGGGTTTCAATACCGTTGATTTGACCGCGACGACTGTTCAGGTCACCGATGATGTCACCGACGTATTCTTCCGGTGTATTAACCGAAAGTTTCATAATCGGTTCCAGCAACTTTGGCGCCGCCTTCTTCATCGCTTCGCGGAAGCATGCACGCGCCGCAATTTCAAAGCACAATACATTAGAGTCAACTTCGTGATACTTACCATCTACCAATGTAGCCTTGAAATCCACTGTTGGATAGCCAATCAGAACACCTGTCTGCTGCGCTATCTTCAAACCCTTTTCAACACCCGGGATGTATTCTTTTGGAATCGCACCACCGACAATCTTGTTTTCGAATTCGTATCCTTTGCCAGGTTCCAACGGTTCAAATTCAATTTTCACCTGGGCGTACTGACCCGAACCACCAGACTGTTTCTTGTGTGTATATTCTTCGGTAATAGGTTTGCGGAACGTTTCACGATATGCAATACGTGGTTCACCAACATTAACGTCAACCTTGAATTCACGCAGCAAACGATCAACCAAAATTTCCAAGTGCAATTCACCAACACCAGCCAAAATCGTCTGACCAGATTCTTCGTCAACCGACACGCGGAACGACGGGTCTTCTTTGGCCAATGCCTGCAAACCCAAAGACATCTTTTCAATGTCAGCCTTGGTCTTAGGCTCAACAGCAATACTGATAACCGGTTCTGGAACATGGATGTTTTCCAAAACAATCGGATTTGATTCATCACACAGTGTATCACCGGTAATTGTTTCCTTCATACCAACCAATGTGATAATGTCACCAGCCGATGCTTCTTTGATTTCTTCACGGTTATTAGAGTGCATCAACAACATACGACCAACACGTTCACGTTTATCACGGTTGGAATTATAGATATATGAACCGGATGTCAATTTACCCGAATAAATACGGATGAACATCAAGTTTCCAACAAACGGGTCATTTGCAACCTTAAACGCCAATGCACTGAACGGTTCTTTTGCATCTGCGTGACGTTCTGCAACTGTTTCGCCGTCCATCTTGGTACCCTTAATAGCCGGGATATCCAACGGACTTGGCAAATAGTCAACAATCGCATCCAACAATGGCTGTACACCCTTGTTCTTAAATGCAGTACCGCACAAAACAGGGTTAAAGTTCTGAGCAATTGTACCCTTGCGGATTAATTTCTTGATGGTTGCAGTATCTGGAATCTTGCCTTCCATGTATTCTTCCATGATTGCATCATCCAATGTGACAACTTCTTCAATCAAGTGATTGTGCAGTTCTTCGGCCTTGGCTTTCAAATCTTCTGGAATATCAACAATGTGAGGTTCTTTACCCAAGTCATCTTCCCAGATAATCGCCTTCATTTCCACGACGTCAACAACGCCCTTGAAATCAGATTCTGCACCGATTGGGAAATTCACAACCAACGGATTTGCACCCAAACGTTCACGTATCATATCAACACAGCGGAAGAAGTTTCCACCAATACGATCCATTTTGTTTACAAAGCAAATACGTGGTACGTTATAACGGTCGGCCTGACGCCAAACTGTTTCAGTCTGGGGCTGAACACCGGACACAGATTCAAAAACTGCGACCGCGCCGTCCAGAACGCGCAGTGAACGTTCCACTTCCATTGTAAAGTCCACGTGCCCCGGGGTATCAATCAGATTGATACGATGGTCACGCCAAAAGCATGTTGTTGCCGCGGACGTAATTGTAATACCACGTTCCTGTTCCTGTTCCATCCAGTCCATGGTGGCACCACCATCATGCACTTCACCGATTTTATATGTTTTACCGGTATAGAAAAGGATACGTTCAGATGTGGTTGTTTTACCCGCGTCAATGTGCGCCATAATACCGATATTACGATACATATGTAAAGGTGCGGTTTTTCCAACTGACATTTATTCTTTCCTTATGTTTTGTTTGTTGTATGTGATTTATTCCAAAATCTATTACCAACGGAAATGAGCAAACGCCTTGTTCGCATCCGCCATCTTGTGTGTATCGATTTTCTTTTTGAACGCGCCACCCTGACCGTTCAGAGCATCACGCAATTCGCCAAACAATCTGTCTTTCATAGAACGTTCGCCACGTTTACGCGCAAACATAATCAACCAACGCAGTGCCAACGTCTGCTGGCGTGCCGGTCTTACTTCGACAGGCACCTGATATGTCGCACCACCTACACGGCGACCTTTTACTTCAACTGATGGTTTCAATGCATCCACCGCTTCCAAGAAAGCCGTTAATTCATCACCATCTTTTGCAACTTTTTTCAGCGCGTCCAATGCACCATAAACAATTTCTTCGGCAACTTCTTTTTTGCCATCCCACATAACAACATTAATACATTTTGCAACAACCAAATTATTATATTTGGAATCTGGCAAAATTTCGCGCTTTGCTGCTGCTTTACGTCTTGACATTTTGTTTTTTCCTTTTATTTCTTCACCGGGTTTTACCCCAATTACTCACACAGATAATATTTCTGCATGCACTTATTTTATTATTTCTTTACCTTTGCACCATATAAAGAACGGCCCTGTTTTCTGCTATCCACACCCTTGGTATCCAATACACCGCGGATAATGTGATATTTCACACCAGGCAAGTCCTTTACACGACCACCACGAATCATAACAACACTGTGTTCCTGCAGGTTATGACCTTCGCCAGGAATATATGCTGTCACTTCGCGACCATTGGCCAGTTTCACACGTGCAACCTTACGCTGCGCCGAGTTAGGTTTTTTAGGTGTCGTAGTGTACACACGCGTGCAAACACCACGTTTTTGCGGATTTTCCAACATATCCGGTGCCGTAGATTTTACAACAACCTTTTTACGTGGTTTCCGAATCAGTTGATTTACTGTTGGCATTTAAATCTCTTTGTTATTTTTCAGTACCTTTTTACCTGTCCAAAACACCCCAGAGACCATAATACACGGGACATGCCGCGGATTATACCCCCAATGGATTTGTTCAGATTTGTTATGTTTTTTGCCTTCCTTATTTACACAGAAAGCGAATACACTATAACCGTCACCCCCATTATTGTCAAGGAAAAACATAGGAAAAATTATGCAAAACGCCCGAAAAATCCCCATTTTTTTAAATACTCAAAAAAAATTATGCATGACAAAATACTAACGCAGTACAACTCTTTATTTGTACCAAGATTTTTTATAGTATCAGTAATAAAAAAAAGAGGGCCCGACAAAGCCCCCTGTATTTAAAATTCTGTTTTAAACCCGACCCTGACACCATCGGTATCAACACCAACACTGACGCCTTGCGGGACATAATCATCAACAAACACCCATGTCATCAACGCAGAAATCGCCGCCCCAGCCAAAACATCATGCCAATAGTGGGCACGGACTTCTACCCTGCTCCATCCGGCAACCAAACTCATACCATACGGAATAAGTGCAGGCTTCCAACCATATCGCTTATGTACAAACATTGCACCTGAAAACGCGCCGGCCGCATGACCACTGGGCAAAGACTTTTTATCACCACCATTTGGCCGCCGTTCTAATTCCAGCGATTTTATACCCTCGCTGACCAATTGCGCCGCCAAGACAGATTCACCCAATTGCAGACTGCCCTGCCAGTCTTTGGCCGCAACGGTCATCCCCAGCGCATATGTCGGACTCATTACCATCATGACATCGCCCAATTTATTTTTACTGGTAAATGGGCCACCAGCTTTGGCCTCGTTAACGGCCAACAATAAAACCAACAGACATAACAACACAACAATTGTTATATCCAATATTTTTGACATCGCCAGACTCCTATGTTTTGTGCGTTAATCAAACAAAACACCACCAAATAAATCTGGTGGCTGGAGCTTACTAACAATGTGTTGAAATTGTCGTGCTTATTCAATATATTACACACACTCCAACCATTGTTCATGATTGGAGATATTTTATGTCATCACTGACATCAACACCGCGGGTTAGTAAGACCCAATGACAGAAAACCTGCCATCACCAAGGATTAAATCATAGATATTTTTTTAGGTCAAACAAAAAAACAAATTCTAAAACTGGGCGGACAGTGATACCCCTATTTGAAAGTAATCATAATAAGAAACATAATTTGTCTTATAATCTGCGGTATGAAAGTGATATTCAATATACGGATTAACGGAAATACTTTTGGTAAAATTATAAACCAGACCCAAATTCAACGTCTTATCATACATAACATCATTTAAATTTATCTGCAAGAAATCAAAGTCAAATTCCAATTGCGCGGCTAAATCCGGAAAAAAATAATACATCGCCTGGGCAACCAATTTAATATTCCAAAAGTCATGCGGCACCATCCACACATATTGCCCGCGAACAGACGTGGCCCATTGAAAATCCCCCATCACACCGTCAACACGCAAGCCCGCCAATACATTATTATTACCCAACCGATTATCTGTCGCCGCATTGTGCATCCAGGCAAAACCATAATCCGCCACCGCGGTTAGTTTTATTGACTGACGCTTTATCAATTTATACTGCACCCCAAGCGCCGCATCTGCATAATCATTACTGGTTGTAAAAACCAAACTGATATTTTCTGTCGGCGTGTACGATAAATCAAAACTGTCCGCATCAATATGACCCGATGCAAAATCTGTCTGATGAGTATTTGTGGCGTTCATGCCCGTCTGGTAATATGTACCGACAGTCACCGAAAATTCATCCTGGCGTTTTATACGACTGATATCCAAACGCGCCGCATACGACGCCACAGGCAATAAAACCATTACACCAAACAAACAATATATTAAAAACCACCGCATATAAAAAATATTTACATACGCGTCCACATCCATACAACAAGATGATATTCACAAAAAAAATGTCGGCAACCGCCGACATTTTTATTTTTAGGATTTGAATTAGAACTGGATACCGAATTTCGCACCAAAGCCAAAGCCATCTGCGACTTCCCATTTACCAGATTCATCTGTATGGTTCATTTCCTTGGTGATATAACCTGCGACGAACATATCTTCATCGATGTTATAGTTTACACCAAATGTACCAGTCCAAGAACCTTTGTTATCTTCAATTTCTTCACCGCCAATCTTGTCATCTAAGATTTTGCTGTATTCTGCACCAGCCACCAGGCCCCAGTTATGATTCAACTGCAAGAATCCCGTCACACCTGCACTCAGCACATGCAAACCATCTTCGTCCCAATCAAACGATTCGGCGCCCAAGTAATCAAATGCAACATGACCTGCCAATGTCAAATTACCAGATGTGTATCCGGCCTGGGCACCGACAGTCCAATCATATCCTGTAAAATCTTTATCCAAGAACGCTTCATGGTCACCCCAAACTGGTGCAACACCATATCTGCCGAAAACGTCAATCTTCCATAAATTTCCATCCAATACACGATAATTTGCACCTATTGCAAATGCATCCCAATCAGATGTATCAAACCAGTTATCTTCGGCCAATACTGTACCAACGCTAACAGCAAATCTGTCTGTCACGCCATATGCAAATTCCTGTGCCAGCGCAACCGCTGTCGTATTTTCTGTGTGTGACGCCACAGATGTTTCACTGACGAATTTCCCAGCATCCGGGCGATATAAAGGGTTATCATTAATAGCAGCATTTGCAGCAGATACCACAAATACAGACAACAAAGAAGTCAATACCAATTTATTCATAATATATCCTTTCCTTTTGTTTAACGAAACTAGATGTTTTATGTTCTAGCCTGATACTATTTTATTATGCAAATATTCCTATTTTCAAGCGCAAAGATTTTTGCAAACCGCCCCAAAACATGCTATAATTGGCACGTTTTGCGATTCGGATTTTAATCCCAGCCAATCGCGTCAAAGACCGGTTTTCCGGTATTTTTTATTATACAAACAACAAAATGTTAATTTTTTTAATAATTAATTTTTTTAACCAATAATGGTTTTATTGACCACCATTACGACTTTTTTTTATCGCACGCCAGTCGGCATGATTACGCAAATGCTCTTCGTATGATTGTGAAAATTTATGTCCCCCACGCCCATCAGCCACAAAAAACAGATAATTTGTATCGGCAGGATTTAATACAGCCCGAATCGCCGCACGACCAACATTTGCAATTGGCGCCGGCGGCAGGCCACTATTGCGATATGTATTATACGGACTTTCAATATTCAGATGCCCACGCAACAATGGTGCCCCCTGCATATCCCCCAACCCATCAGTCAACGCATACACCACGGTCGGATCGGCCTGCAATCGCATATTTTTACGTATGCGATTTAAATAAACACTGGCCACGATTGGCATTTCAGATGTGCGTGGCGTTTCCTTTTGCACAATTGATGCCAACGTCACAATTTCGTTCCAATTTTTTAATTCACGCGGATGAATTGCGCCACCATTACGCCAACCATCTTCTATATCCACCATCTTTTTGCGCATCAATTCCAATAATGCCAAACGATTCGTTCCCTTGGCCACACGATAGGTATCCGGAAACAAATCCCCGTCATGCAAATCACAAACAGGC
Organism: uncultured Muribaculaceae bacterium; assembly: GCA_964545825.1. GTDB lineage: Bacteria > Pseudomonadota > Alphaproteobacteria > Rs-D84 > Rs-D84 > Enterousia. The sequence continues at coordinate 10,045 of CAZJGX010000008.1, read as the reverse complement.
GCATCAGAAAACGGCACACACTCAACAGAACCTGTCAAAGATGCAGAATTTAACAATAAATTTTTGATTTGTTTAACTGTTAATCCTTCGGGCACAATGATTGTTGTCGTTGCAATTTCACCACGGGACAAAATATGCGCGATACGCCACAGACTCGCCCCGCTATGGATTTCATACTCGCCCCGCTGAATACGTCCACCATGCGCACGCACAGACGCCTTGAACATTTCAGCAGACGATATAATACCGCGTTTTTCTAAATCACTGGCAACCGAAGACACCGTATCACCACGATTTACAGATATAACAACATCATCTTTTAAAGGCGACATAATCCCAAAGAAATATAACGCCAATAAAAATATCAACACCACTGGCGCAATTGCCATCTGTAAAAACACACGTATTGGGAAAATTTTTCTCTTTTGCACCATGACGTGAATATTATTACAGATAAAAACTTAATTGCAAATATCAAACGAAATTTATCTGCATCTAAATATAAAAACGGGGCGACACCCCGTTTTATTACGAATTGTTAATATACGGACATGTACTGGTTAAATTGAAGTTACCGGCAACATCATGTAAACCCGCAGGAATTATAAAACAATTGGTGATTGCTGTGGCCCCTGCATCGCTGTATCCTCTTACCAGTTTTGTTCTGGCTGAATCAGTATAAACACCAGACCAGGTTGGACATTGTGTACAACCGGATGTACCATTTGTCGAAGAACCATAATATCCTGCGGCACATCGATATGCCGTCGTTTTGGTACACACACCGGCATTACATGTAGCCGTTGTCTTTTTCTGGTATCCAGTTGTTCCACTACTACTCCAACTTGTATCACTGGTACAATCAGTACATGTTTTTGCAACACATGTATATAATCCCGATACCATACTGCTATAATTTGAACAAATGTTATATACACCACTACTGGTACTCGCCTGAATCTGCTGACGTTCATAACCTGTACCACAAGCGGAACAACTGCCATACAAGTCAGCCATTGCACCACCACTATTATACGTTATATAATACCATGTTGTTGTACCAGTACATCCAGGAACAGTAGAAGCAGTATTACCTGCCATACCACTGGGTGGTGTTGTCGAACGTGAACATGTAGCGGTTCCAGCAGCATTTGCATCATATGTCATCACCAAACACGCAATTATAACAATTGTTGATACAAGTTTTTTCATTTCCATATCTCCCGATTTTATGTAAAGAAAATACCGTCAATAGAATTTGACGGTCGGGGAGTTAGCAAATCATAAAACCAATGATTCTGTCAGCCTTTGGGATAACCCTGTTGTATAGCTGACAGCCCCCCGGCCCATGTCGGGGTACGATATATAACGACACAAAAGCATGAAAAGTATCGGATTGCGATACACTTTTGCACCGGGTTTTAAAGGCTTGCTACAGCCCCGAACTCAAATCCCTTTGAATTCATGCAAAGTATAACATATATATTTATTCTAATGGAACAAAAAAATGTGGGCAATGCCCACATCATAATTTTTTATTTACAATTTATTTTTCTTTGTCTTCGCCACCCATACCAATTGTGTTTTTCACAGGTTCAATGATATTTGATTTTACCGGTTCGACAATTGTTGCCTTGGCACTGTCCAGGGTACGAATTAATGCACGACGTATTTTTCCACTGATTGTCATTGGCAAACTGTCTACATATTCAATTATACGCGGACACTTGTATACTGCCGTGCGACTTTTTACATGATTTTGTAATTGACGCGTTAAAACATCTGTGCCTTGAAAATATTTATTCAAAACAATCGTCGCCTTAACCGCCATACCACGCGCAGGATCCGGAACACCGGTGACGGCAACCTCGCGTACAGATGGATGTTCTAATAAAACGCTTTCCACTTCAAACGGACTGACACGATATCCGCAACTTTTAATCAGGTCATCATTACGCCCAACGAACCAATAATATCCGTCCGAATCGCGATACGCAACATCACCTGTACGATAATATCCGTCACGAAACGCATTGGCCGTTAGTTTTTCATTTTTATGATATCCTTGGAATAATCCGACCGGACGATGTTCCTGAATATCAATACAAATCTCGCCAACTGTACCATCAGGCACCGGTCGACCACGTTCATCCAACAAATGAATATCCCAACCCGCCGCCGGCATACCCATACTGCCTGGCTTTGGTTCAATCCACTGATTATTAAATAGCATTACACAGGATTCTGTTTGTCCAAATCCTTCGCGCAATTTAATACCTGTTAAATCCAGGAACCGTTCAAAAACCTCAGGATTTAAAGCCTCGCCTGCGATTTCGGCTTTCTTCAATGACGACAGGTCATATTTTTTCATATCTGCATGTATCAGCATTTTATATGCAGTCGGTGGCGCACAAAATGATGTCACATGATTTTCACTTATTGCCTTTAATAAATCATGGGCTGTAAACACCTTTGAAAAATCAAAGACAAACACTGTTGCCCCGGCCAACCATTGCCCGTACATTTTACCCCACGAACATTTTGCCCAACCAGATTCTGACAATGTAAAGTGAATATCACCATCATGCAGTTGTTGCCAAAATACCGCTGTATTAATATGCCCCAGTGGATACGTATAATTATGTGCAACCATTTTTGGCATATCTGTTGTACCACTGGTAAAATACACAACCATAGTATCTGTATTTTCATTTGGTACACGCGTCAATGTTGCCGGCATATTTTTTATTGCGTCATCAATTTCCGTATTCATTATTAATTTGACATCTGCGTCCCCTATTGCATTTTTAATTTCGTCAACAATGTGTCCATCATCAAATGCAACTATTGCACGTACAGCGGCCGTATCAATACGATACTTAATATCTTCTGTCTTTAATTGATTAGTCGATGGAATCGGAATCACACCCAATTTATGCATCGCCATCATTAAAATCCAATACTCCCACCGACGACGCATAAACAGCAATACTGTATCGCCCTTACCCAAGCCTTGGGCGGCAAGAAAATTTGCCACCGAATTCGACATACGTGACAGGTCGCGAAAAGTAAACGACTTTTTTTCGCCATCATCATTTGTCCACAACAACGCCACCTTGTCAGGGGATTGCTGGGCCAAAACATCAATCACATCATATGCAAAATTAAAGTGTTCCGGAACACTGGGGGCCGCATTTTGAATATAATCCTGATAACTGTCAAAATGCGCCTTTGATAAAAAGTTCAATGCAAACATATTTCTTCCTTTCTGGATATGTAATAAAGGTAGTATAGAGAATAAAAAATACAAGGGTAAAAGAAAAATAAAAACAGTTGATTTTTTTTCTAAACCGTTGCATAATGCGCGCGTTCCGAGTTTTCGGAGTGTAGCTCAGCCTGGTAGAGCGCTACGTTCGGGACGTAGAGGTCGCTGGTTCGAACCCAGTCACTCCGACCATAAATTCAACCCACCTTTGCGGTGGGTTTAATTTATGGTAAATGTTAATGTTGTTCGAACCGGCGACACGCTGGTTCGTCTGCGTAGTTGGCGAGAAAATAAAATTTTCGAGCCTTACGAGCGGAAAGGGGCCCACGCGAATAGCGTGGGAATTACAGCCCAGTCACGAAGACCACATATCCTAGAACCGTCACGGTTTGCGCGCAGGTGCATCGCACCGAGCGAGCCCAGTCAAAACAATCCTAAAATATTCCATTTTGATATAAAAAAAATTCCCTTCCTGCTTTAAACTCATCTAAATTTGTGATAAAATGATTTTATCATGAAATTGTTTGGCTTTATTTTGTCTACATTTGCATTAATTATGCCTTTTGCATCTGATGCGACCACACTATCACCAGATATTGCGATTGCAAATGCGCGCAACAATTGTGGGCAAATATCTGATTCTTTTAAATCAATGAAAACAATGGCGCAAATCAATACGGCCGTCACAGGTGTTGGTACCGCCGCCGGTGCAGGCGCAACAATTGCCGGTATTGTAAAGGCAAACACAGATAAAAAAATTGAAAATCTGATTAAAAACATCAAACGCCGCGAAGAATCCACAGGCGTCCAAACCATGACGGTGGATGAAAGCCAGGATTTCGCAGACAGCGTTATCACCCAGGTATCCGGCACATCAAAAACAGACGAACCAACAACACTGGCCGAACTGGAACACAAATCGAAACAACAGGGAAATATCAGAACAGGATTACTTGCCGCCAACACCGCAACAAATATTGCCGGTGCGATAATTGCTGCAAACAATAAAACAGACGACAGTCTGCGCAGTCAAATCGAAAAATGCAATCAATCTATTTATGACCTGCAAGATTCCATGATTCAGGCCAGAATTGATAACACTGATTCTGCAACAATCGCGAAAATGGATAACATAATCAATGCATGTCGCGATTATAAAACACTGGACACAACACAGATAGATAACAAGGCCAAAGGCGCAACAATATCCAGTGGTACCGGTGCGGTTGTAGGCTTGGCCGGCACAATCACCAGTGCCACCGCCAACAGCGATAAAATCCGCAACGATAACAGTGATGCCGGCATGGCAAAGGAAAAGAATCTGAACACGGCCAGCAATGTTCTGGCCGCCGGCGCAACCGTCGCCAGCGGTGTTGCAACCGTATTCAACGCCCAACAGATAAGTACACTAAATCGTGCGCAAGAAATTGCCACCAAGTGCAGCGAGGCATTAAATCAATGATACGCAAACCAATATATCTTTTAATTGCGATATGTATGATGCCAATATTCTGTGCACATGGTGCCAGTGACACATACTGCATATCATCGGAAAAATTAATCGAAATAAATGAACAGATATCCAGCGCACCCGACGATATGCAACGGGCATATAATGAACTGTTAAATTTATTGGTAAACAAAAATGCATCATCTGACCCATCCATGGCAGGTTGTGTGACAAGTGCGGAACTGGCGCAAATATGCAAAAACATATGGGATGATAATACCAGCAAATGTGAAGATTTTATATATTCCATCATAGATCGTACAAATACATCAGACCAGATACTGGGGCCACTATCACCATCAACTGTACTGATGCTAACTGATTTTAGTAATATTGATCCGGAAATATTTAACCAGGCATTTAACAAGGCTGTTGCCCGTCGCGGTAAAAAAAATATCCCCAGCAAATTACAGGATAAAGGTGATGCATTTCTGATTGCGGCCCAGGAAACACAAATAAACCCATTTGTATCCGCTGCAATTTCATTGTATGAATCAGGACGCGGAACATCACCTTTGGCACACAGCAAGAATAATATCGCAGGACTGGGTGGCCCCGGTCGTTGGATGTCATTTTCAACCGTCGAAGACAGTATTCAGCGCCAGGCGATAACATTGCAAAACAAAGTTAAAAAAGGTCAAAAAACACTGCAATCTGTTGCATGCGCGGGCTCATATTGTGCAACAAATACTAACGCATGGTTAAATCATGTTTCATCTGTTGTCAAAGAATTATACAGATTTTATAACAGCCTGATATCTGGAAAATAAAAAATCCCCGTTTGGGGATTATTTATTGAACATAATGACAATCCCCCTTCAGAGTATATGAGCCCGTTTTATCACCATACTGTGTACCATTTGGGATATAACAACCAGTGATAGATGTTGTTCCGGCCGGACTGGTCGCCGGCCCTGGATAATCCGGACATATGTTGCACCCAGAACTGGCACTGGTTGGATTACCATACGCATTTTTTGCACAGCGAAATGAATCCGTCGCCGTCCATGCATAACTGCTGCCCGACTGCTTACATGTGTATGACGTCGATTTTTCTATTAAATTCAACTGATACATGTCTGATGTTTTTGTGACAACCTTCCAATCGGTATCATCTGGCTTTGAATCCAAATAACACTTTTGTGTGCAAGCCTTGTTTACACACAGATATCCCATATCCATATCGCATTGACTGTTCGTTGTACAAAAATTTGCAATCTGTGTACAAAATCCATATTTATAACCAGACTGTTTACTACATCTAAAACCTGTCACGCAGTCACCATCCCCATCACATGCACACAATGCATTTGATAAAACACCTTCAACAGAAGCATTGGTATACTCTGCTTGCCCCATTACCGAAACAAGGCTTGATCTACACTCACTGCTAACAGTTAATGCGCAGGTGACACCACCCCCACCATTTTTCATAACCAGTTTCCATGCACCATCCTGATAATTAAAACTGTCGATATCATAGACATTGATATATTTCGAAGTACATTCAGATAAATGGATGCCATCATAGTATGTATTAGAATCAACAGCATATGCACTGCCAATTATCCCCAGTGCACCAATTAATACAGTGGTTATTATTTTCATTTCTTTATCCCCCATTTGTTTTGGTTAAACAAAAACCGTCACGAATTTGACGGTCGGGAGGTTAAGAAAATCATAGAATACAATGACCCCGCCAGTCTTCGGGTAAACCCTGTTGTATAACTGACGGCCCCCCGACATATTTCATGCGGGGCAGATAATAATCGGCGCAACTGCGCCGCTATTAAGCGGATACGACACAATTTGTATCGGTATTCTATGGGATTTCTTAAGTCCCTGAATCCACATCCCTGCGAATTCAGACCAATTATATAATTGCGAACAAATAAAAACAATAAAATAAAACCGGCAATATTGCCGGCTTTATTTTTTTAGATTTAATTATTTTACGCGCTTTAATATCAGACTGGCGTTCGTGCCACCAAATCCGAAACTGTTGCTGACCGCAACATTAACATCGCGCTTTTGGGCCTGATTTGGCACCAGATTGAAATCCCCAACTTCATCAACCGGTTCATCCAGATTGATTGTTGGCGGCACAATACCATCACGTATGGCCAAGGTACAGAATATCGCCTCTACCGCGCCGGCGGCACCTAACAAGTGTCCTGTAATTGATTTTGTTGATGACATACATACGTCAACCCCATCAAACAAAGTCTTTACCGCCGCCAGTTCACCGATATCACCCAATCCTGTTGACGTACCGTGTGCATTGATATAATCAACGTCACGCGGTGTTAAATTTGCATCTTTCAATGCCGCAATCATTGCACGACGGCCGCCCTCGCCTTCTGGGGCTGGGGCCGTGATATGATATCCATCACCGGACAAACCGTATCCTGCAACCTCGGCATAAATTTTTGCACCACGTTTGATAGCATGTTCATATTCTTCCAAGATTAAAATACCCGCACCTTCGGCCATAACAAATCCATCACGATTTTTATCCCATGGACGTGATGCACGTGTCGGTTCATCGTTGCGCGTTGATAATGCCTTCATCGCCGTAAAACCAGAAACACCGATTTTGCAAACCGCAGCCTCGGCCCCACCGGCAACCATGATATCTGCATCACCGTGTTCAATCAGACGCGCGGCCTCGCCAATGCAATGGGCGGCGGTCGCACATGCTGTGACAACAGACAAATTCGGCCCCTTTAACCCATATTTGATTGAAACATTACCGGCCGTCATATTAATAATCGCCTTTGGAATAAAGAACGGACTGATACGACGCGGGCCACCTGTATATAATTCAACACAGTTGTCATAAATCGTCTGCATACCACCAATACCCGCACCAATTGATACACCGATGCGTTCTTTATCCCCATCATAATCAATCAAGTTTGCGTCACGCAAAGCCTCATCCGCGGCGACCATGCCATATATGGTTGATCGATCCATTTTGCGCTGTTCTTTTGCATCCAGAACACTGTCCGGATTAAATTGACCAGGTTCCGTTCCGCATACAGGCAACCCTGCAATTTGTGACGCGCAATCAGACGCATCAAACAAATCAATAGTGCGCACACCGGATTTACCCGCAACAATATTTTTCCACGCATGTTCAATACCAGTTCCAACCGGACTAACAATTCCCATACCGGTAATAACAACTCTTCTCATACTTACAATCCTTTATAAGTGTTTAACAAATATTGACACCAATATGATACCCAATTTCCCGCAAAAATACAGTAAAAAAATCCGCCGACAAAAAAATATGTACGGCGGATAAATTTCATAACATCTTAAACACGGATGCAAAGATTATTTTGCATGTGCATCAATGTATTTAACTGCATCGCTAACTTTTTCCAGTTTTGCAGCTTCTTCATCTGGGATTGTGATGTTGAATTCTTTTTCAACAGCCATAATAAATTCAACAACGTCCAAGGAATCTGCGCCCAAATCAGTGATAAATGTTGCATCTTCTGTCACTTTTTCTTCTGGAACACTCAAGTTTTTAATTATAAGCGCTTTTACTTTTTCGAAAGTTGTCATTTTTTATCCTTTGTTTCAGTTAAACTTTCCGGCCCCCTTCGGGACGACATTACTTATAAACTATCATTTTATGCGTATAGTGTCAAGAAATTATAACAAACAATAACAAGACTTGACAAACGGCCTTTTTTATGATTGGGCCATTATGTCCATCAATAAATCGTTCATATTAAGACGTAAATCTTCACGCGAAGACGCCCATATCAAACGCCGCATCATAAATTTATGAACATCATCCATTGTTAAATTCGGCATCCCGGAACGCGTGGCAACACGATGCCATGCAAGCCGTGGGTCTGTCAAATGTCCACGCCCACGCCCGGTAAAAACCCAACATCCATCTTGTGGTAAATCCTGTAATAAAACCACCGCCATATCAGACAATGGCATATCCCCCCACATATAATGATTAAAATCCAAATCTTCCCACTGCATGGAAAAAACACGCGTCTTGGGTGCAAACCCATATATCAGCATTAAAAACGCCGCGCGTATAATTGGTGATTCTTCGGCATTTATTGCATCAATCAATCGTGTCATACCAGAACGCGTCAGTGGACGAACACGACGCATCTGTACAACCTTTGGTAAAGATGCAACCGGATTTTTTTTGACATACCCCTGCTCTATCGCATAATTAAAAATACTTTGCAATAGTTCCTGCATGCGGGCGGCAATTGCACGTCCCTGGATGCCGGCAATCGTTTCAGAAATATCCGCCGATGATATTTCCGATATATTTTTTTCAAACAAATTTGTTAAGTGTCGATTTATTGCACGAATTAATTTATCATACGATCCAACACCACGACGCACACGATTGGCCAGATATAAATCCAAAAAATTTTTAAAACTGATTGCGCGACGACGCACCGGCGGACGTTGCATTGCAGCGTCTAAAATTTGTGGCACCGCAGCACGTGCATCTTCGATATCCATATCAGGATAATTACCAATAATTATACGCTTGTCACGACCATGCACACGCTTGCGTACAAAGAAACTTTTTACACCACGACTGGTGATATACATGCGCAGGCGCGGTTCTGACACATCTTGGACAACATCAAATCCCGAACTTGGTGCCGGCAAATTATCCAATATATATGGATTAAAATAGAATTGATGTGCCATGACGCACCCCTTTATTTAATATTTGCAAATTTAGCCCGCCAGAAATCACGCCGTAAACGCCGTGCCATATCCAGGCGCCTACACATATCAGCATAATTGTGATTGCGTTGCACATATGGGCAATCTGATTCCGTACACTTCAGATAATCCCCATTTTTATTAAATTTACGACACGTCGAATTACGTACCAACACAAACGAATTGTCACTGTCACTGCTAAATTTATGTTCCAATGATGTAAAATAATATGTCTGGCGAATACATGCAGGTTCCTTTTTCTGATTGTTTCCATCACCATTGACCACATCAATCAATTCATTATATGCCACAGACCTATTTGCACGCAGAACAAAATACTGACGCCATAAATTTTTATATTCTTTGATATCTGCATAAATCTGTGTCCACGGTGTGCGACGCATATATGTAAACCACTTCATTTTCTATCCATTATGTTATGTTGTTAAGACACCCTCAGTGCGTTGATAAATGCGCTTTGCGGGATATCAACATTACCAAAAGTACGCATACGTTTTTTACCTTCCTTCTGCTTCTCCAAT
>CAZJGX010000007.1:0-23252 GCA_964545825.1 uncultured Muribaculaceae bacterium | reverse complement strand
ATCAAATAATATATTATTTTTTTAGTTGCAGTAGTAGGGCCTGTTAAAACTGTTGAAAACGGTTATTAAATTTTTATCGACAGTTTTTCAACAATTTTTTGGCTGATTTTTGCGGTGTTTGTGTTTGACTGTTGAAAAAGTGCCATGTTAAATTAACAGTTGAAAAATACATCTGTTTTCAACGTTTTTAACAGTTTTGTCGATTTGCTTTTTGTGCTTGTTGAAAATTGTTGAAATTGTTATAATTTTAAACATCCAGAGGACAGAGTTAACATGAAACAGCAGGTATTAAAGGCATTGGCGAATCCCGCGCGCATATTTTATGTGCCGTACACGTTGGCGGTGCTGAATTTTGCGGTTTTGTTTATCCTTTATATTGCGATTGCGGTTGCACAGATGATTTTAAGCGGCGGCCAAGATTTTACAGACCCGCTGTATTTTCTGGTTGCACTGATTATAACACACTCTATTTGGGCGTATTTTTCAAAGAAAGACCCACAATTGGGCCAAATTATCGCCGCAAAATTACAAATGTTAAAAAAGAAAATCCCAGGGAGACTAGCAGCATAACATGAAAGATTTCTTTAATTATTTCGCCGGCACAGGATTTCAATCCACATCCACTATAATAATGGTGATGGTGGTAATATTGCTGTTCATTGTGATGATGATATATTTGCCGGTATTGACGCGCAAAATATTACCAAAGTTTGGATATGCGCGTTATTCACAATATTTACCGTTTAAAACAGTGTACAGCGATAATTCTATTGAATTGGTAAATGGTGATTTAATCCGCGTATGGCATATGCGTGGTATTCAAACCAGTATGCAAGACGATGCCACAAAAGAGAAATTTTTAGACCTGCGCACGCAATTGTTTAATCAAATTCGTGACCCAAATGTTGTATTACGTTTCTTTACAGTTCGTGATGCGGCCGACGAAAATACGAATTATGAATTTGACCAGCCTGTTTTACAAAAAATTTATGACAAATGGAAATCCCAAGGGTTGCGTATATTTTTGAACAATTATTATGTTGTGTTAACCGTTGGCGGTGCATCTGCGCACGATAAATTGAATCAGTATGGTAATTATATTGAATCAATGCTGGCCGCGTATCAGCCCCGCGTTTTGCGTAATGACGCACCTGATAATATGGCACGGTTTTTTGGGCGCATTTTATCCCCTATAACCAAGCCACAGCCAATTGTGTGTGATGGTTCTATTGCAGATGTTGCAACAGTTGATGATGTTGAGTTTGTAAAAAATGGTCTGATTAAATATATTGGAGGTGACCGTCAGTCTTTTGCAGCCATGATTTCTTTCAAGATGTCGCCGGATTATTTGGATGAAGATTTCTTTACATCTATTTCAACAATCCAAACAGAAATGATTTGTATGAACGCGTTTCATATAATGGGTGCCGCTGATGTAGAGGTTGCAATGCGTCAACGCCGCACCACCGCAGATGACGCGCAGACATCCGCCACCGAACAGTTATATGCCGCAGAAAGTGCCATGGATGAAAATATATCCGGCAATCAAACATTGGTAAATTATTATCCGCTGTTTGCGATATTCGGTGCAACAATCGATGAATTAAACAAATATATTGATGAATTTAAAAAGATTGCCGCCCAATACGGCGTATCACCAATTGTTGAAACATTTGCGTCCAAGGTGTCATTTTTTGCACAAATCCCGGGATTTGATGTATTCCCGCGCAGTTTCAAGATGCTGTCACGTACGGCCGCAATCAGTATTCCAATGGATACAACACCGCGTGGTGTTGCAAATTCAGATTGGGGCCCGGGGCCACTGGTTATATTCCCAACCGCCCAGGGTACGCCATATCAATTTCAATTCCATGTATCTGATGCGCCTGCGGCGGTGGCACATACACTGACAATCGGGCCAACCGGTGGTGGTAAAACAACTTTGTTCAGTTTCTTGATTGCGCAATCATTGCGTCACCGCAAATTAAAGGCGTTTTTCTTTGACCGTAATAAGGGTGCAGAAATATTTACATTATCTGTTGGTGGTAAATATGTGACAATGCATGGCAAAGACAAGAATACAGACGGAATTGATTTTCAAACACGTCTGAATCCATTAAAAATGCCGGATACCGCACAAAATCGTGCCTTCTTGCGTCGGTGGTTTGCAATTATATCAAATCAAAATGATGCGGCCGCGGCTGATGAAATCGCGCGTGCAGTATCGGTGAATTTTGACTATTTGCCTGATAAAGACAGATTGTTGAAAAACCTGTGGGAAAGTTGTTTTTCGTCATCCGGTAATATGCGTCCGGCGTTAAAAAAATGGGTTGACCCGTTGCAGTATGGCGACATGTTCAATGAGGCATCCGATACATTGGATTTGCAATCCAGATTAACAACATTTGATTTTACAGAAATATTGAACGACCCAGAACTTGCCCCGGCGGTTATATCATATATTCTGCACCGTATAAATAATATTACGGTGTCCGGTGGAAATCCGTCACTGATTATGATTGACGAAACGGCACCTATGCTGGAAAACAAGATGTTCCGTGATAATTTTATTGTCGGCCTGCAAGAAGGACGCAAAAACCGCCAGGCATATATGGCCGCGTTCCAGCGTGCAAATGTTTTGGATAAATTAGGCATTGGTGACGTTGTTCGTGGCCAGGCACAGACAGTGCTGTTTTTCCGCAATCCGGCGGCCGATGCACGTGACTATGAACATTGGAATTTAAATCCATTGGAAATGGCATTTATCCAGGGTAAGGCTTATCCAAACCTGAAACGTGCGGCATTGTTATCGCGGCCCGTCACGGGTGAATCTGTGATTTTGAATACAGAACTGGGGGGCCTGGGCAACCTGTTGCGGTTATTTGAATCTGGTCGTTCATCGGTATTATTGGCCGAAGAATTGTATAAGCAATACGGCAACGCATTTGTATCTGAATACCTGAAAAAACAGGGGGCGGGTACACTGTGATGCGGTTAAAGTTTTTTGCGGTTGTGATATTATTACCTTTCTATGGGGCGATTGCTGATGATTGTATTGAATACAAGGTACGACCACGTGTTGATATCGCAACATATGACACAAAAACAAATATATCCCAGCCTGAAAATTATTTAGAAGAACACGGTCATGTACAAACATCCTTGCGCCAGGAAAGCGCGATAAATGTAAATATTCGTTCTGTACTGGGCGGATGGTGCGTTATATTAACATCTGTGGATACCAAGATTGGGTATGAAGAATTTGATGTAAAAATTGACAAGAAATACAAACCAAATTCTTGTTTTTATAATGCGGTATTGACGCATGAAAACAAGCACATTGATACATATACATCTGTATTGGATAACCATAAAAAAGATTTGTATGATACATTTTACAGCGCGGCAGATTCAATTATGCCGGTATTTATAGACGATATTGAAAATATAAACGATGTGATTGATGATATTGGCAACCAGTTGAACACGCACCCTGATATTGTTTTGATTCAGCAAAAGATAAACGGCGAATTGGAAATAAAAAATAAAAAAATAGACGCTGATGAAGATGGCCGTGACATGAACAAGTGCCTGACCGATATATTGAAAAAATAATACCAATTTACAATCCTGAAATACCATGTTATAATTCCCATGCATTGGCCGATTACCAATGCGGGGTGTAAGAACCTCACAATACTGAACAACTCCACATGGTTGGAGGGCTGTGATATATCTGAATAAACAGCACTATTAGTATTGATAGTTCTTAACCTCCAACCGCTTCTAATCAAAGCGGTGTTTTTATAACCCTCCCCGCCCTGCGGGCACCCCTCCGGTGGTGGGGAATAAAAATGGAGAAAATAAGATGTCACGAATATATGTTGGTGCTGAATATTACGGCAGTGTAATAAAATCAACACATCACAATGATAATGTATCAGGTGTTCAAATGGCACATTTGTTCGGATGTGATTTGCATCAATTACATCGTTATGAAGAAGGAATTGATTTAATACCGCGTGATGTATTACGTCGCATATTCAAATACGCCACAATGATGGATAAAATATTAGAAAATAAATAAAAAACATGCCGGCAAATACCGGCATTTTTTTAAAATAATGTAAATGAATTTAAAAATGCCTCGCGCAGGGCGATGTCAACCTCGGCCCCACTTAATCCTGCCCCACGCAGGTATAAAATCTGACTGTCGGCCGGTTTATACATTGATGCACTGTGGTCGGCCATATCCGGCACGGCAGATATGCGCTGGGCCGGGGAAAATTCAATACGGGCCCCATCTTCTGCCATTGCGTTTAATGAAATGTCAGATATTGCGTTATCCGCATCCGGTTTTATAATGGCGGTGCCGCGCAGTTTTGATAGACTGTTGCGTCCGGCCAATAATTTTGTTTGAACCAAAATGCCGGTATCTTTTACAAAATGTGTCGCCACACAATCATATTCCAACCTGTCGGAATTTTGCAGGCGTACATGTCCACGCAACTCTGAATTTTCCCCGGCATTTTTGATAAAAATGTTCAAAAAAGCCGGATTTTTATTTTTTACATCAACACTTAAAAACACCGGCTGATTTGATGCGCCGATATTTATATCGATTGTATTTTCCCCGGCAATTTCACCAACATAAATAATATGAACGGGCTTATCATATTTTTTATCAATATCTGTATTTTTTAATGTGGACAGTTCCGCACAAAACACACCATCGCGAAAAACAGCAGTTTCGGCCGGAAAAGTTTTTATATTGAATTCGTTCCACATGTATGACATATTAATCGCATTATAAAGGATTTTAAAATGGGATTCAATTGTGGAATTGTTGGACTGCCAAATGTTGGCAAATCAACATTGTTTAATGCATTGACACAAAGCGCGGCGGCCGATGCCCAGAACTATCCGTTTTGTACAATCGAACCGAATACGGGGCGTGTTGTTGTGCCGGATGCAACACTGCATAAATTGGCCGATATGGCGAAATCTGTCAAAATTATACCAACACAACTGGAAATTGTTGATATTGCAGGATTGGTAAAGGGTGCGTCCGCCGGCGAAGGGTTGGGTAATAAATTCTTGGGAAATATCCTGTCCACAGATGCGATAATACATGTTGTTCGTTGCTTTGAAAATGATGATATTGTTCATGTAAATGGCCATATAGACCCGATTTCAGATATTGATACAATTGAAACAGAATTAATGCTGGCGGATTTGGAATCACTGGATAAACAGATTAAAAATCTGGAAAAAAAGGCACGTGGTCTGGATAAAGATGCGGCAAAATTATTGGCGGACGCAAATACGATTAAATCAGGATTGGAATCTGGCGTACCTGCGCGTAATTCTGGTGTAGATGCATCACCATTTAATTTATTGACGGCAAAGCCTGTTATTTACGTCTGTAATGTGGACGAGGCATCTGCCGCCACCGGAAACAAATATTCAGACAGCGTTCGTGATAAATTCGGTGCAACAAATGCGGTTTTGGTAATATCCAGTAAAATCGAAATGGAAATCGCACAGATAATTGATCCGGACGAACGCAAAATGTTTTTGGATGAACTGGGATTAACAGAATCCGGCCTGCAACAGGTAATAAAAACAGGATACGCGACACTCGGCCTGCAAACGTTTTATACGGTCGGGCCAAAAGAAGCACATGCCTGGACAATAACACGTGGCATGACCGCCCCCCAGGCCGCCGGTAAAATTCATACTGATTTTGAAAAGGGATTTATCCGCGCAGAAATAATCACGCCATCTGATTTCTTGGAATTGGGCGGTGAATTGGCCGTGAAAGAGGCCGGCCGTATGCGCACCGTCGGCAAAGATTATGTAATGGCCGACGGCGACATATGCCACTTTTTGTTTAATAATTAATCCCAAAGGGATTATCGCGACGTAGTGCCAGCGAAGACAGGTGATTGTAGTGGCAATTTTTCCCGGCTTTTTTGATAAAAATGTTCAAAAAGGCCGGGAATTTTTTTGACTTTTATTGTCCAATCATGTATCCGCATGCCAATATTGCCAATACCATAAATACAAATACCATATGTTCAGTTTTTATTTTCATGTGACGCGTCCTTTTATTTAAATCCAACCTTGTGTCAACTCTGGGCATCCGGTAATACGGCCGTCTATCAACACACTTAAAATAACACCGATTACAAACAGCAATGCGAATCCGACAATCATTGATATTCCGGTTGTTTTTACACCTTCTATCAAATCTTTTCCGCCGACTTTGCCGGTTGAAATGGCTTCCCAACCATATTTGGCCAAGATAAATGCCGCCCCCAGAAATGCCAAAGTACGCAGTATTTTAAATACATCTTGCAACTCTTTAATCATGTCGCACATTTCTTTACCAACTGTAAATGTTGGTTCTGCGGCCATGGATGCGTTGATTATCAATGTTGATAACACCATCATGGTAAATAACAGTTTGCTGTTAAATGAAAAAAGTTTTTTCATCGTATGTCCCCTTTGTTTTTTATAAAAAACCGTCAATAATTTGACGGCCGGGGCAGTTGGTAAATCACATAAAAGGATGATTCCGCCAGTCTTTGGGAAACCCTGTTTTATAACTGACGGCCCCCCGACCCAAACTGGCGGGGACACAATAAAAGACGCATATCGCGCCCTGTATCGGCGGATTTCGACATATTTTTATGCCGCTTTTATGAAGGCTTACCACAGCCCCGAACCCAAATCCCTTTGGATTCATTAATAATAATATAATAAAAATGATAAAAAATCTATGCTTTTTTATGTGCAGTGATGATTGTAAAACTGTGTTGGTTTACTGTCCAAATTATATTGTCATGTTCAATATAGTAATTTTTACCGCGAACAGTGATTTTTGTATCGTTATTTTTAATAACATCCCGGCAAAAATTGATAATTTCATCATTTATATTTTCCCGGCTTTTTTGATAAAAATGTTCAAAAAGGCCGGTATTTTTTACTATCCGCCCTACCCCCATTTGGGTTGTGTGAATTTTATCAATATTGATAATTAAATTTTGCATTTTATATCGAAATCAGTGTTTCTAATTTTTCACTGTATTTTGCAATATCAGCATCTATTTGGGAAACTTTATCTGTTGCACCCGCATCCCCCGCCAATGCCATTGTTAATAATTCTTTTTTCTGAATACGCAATCGCGCCAAATGTCGTTGCAGTTTTAATGATACAATGTATTTTTCTGCGGCGGTTGCATCCCAACCCAAATCAGGTGATACGCCATCAAAGTCAATATTCAATGACACCAAGAAATCACCATATCGTTCGGTTATATCCGGAAATGCATTTGTTATATAAACCAGTGTGTTTTTTGTGACGCTATCGACCGGTGGCAGTGTGATATTTTGTACATCTTTGTCGCGCCGCCATTTATGCCAGTGTTGGTATTTTAATTGTGCAAATGCCTTGTCATATTCACGACGCAAATCAGGGTCAGTAATTTTTTCCAATTCTTTTTTTAGAAATTTTTCCGCCTGACTGCGACCACCTGGTGTTGATGTGACGAATTGTGCATTTAAATTTTTCCACATAAAATCAAACAGTGGTGTTGCATTATCAATAATCTGGCGCATTTTTGCGACACCGTCATTTGACTTTAAAACCTCATCCGGGTCTTTGCCACCCGTGACGAACGCAAATTTAATTTCTGAATTATCGCGTATAAATGGCAAAACCAATCCCATTGCGCGTGCCGCCGCCTTTTGCCCAGCGTTATCACCGTCAAAACAAAATGTGATATTACGGTTTGATTTACATAACAATGCAATATGGTCTTCGGTTAATGCAGTGCCCAGTGGCGCCACTGTTTCACCAAATCCATGACATTGCATTTGGATTGCATCAATTTGCCCCTCTACTACAATACTGCGGTTGGCACGGTGAATCGCATCACGGGCAAAATTCAGACCAAACACAGTTTTGCGTTTATGAAATAATTCAGTATCTGTGGTATTAATATATTTAGGTTCGCGTCCATCCATGGCGCGGCCTGAAAACGCAACAATTTGCCCCGATGGATTAAATATAGGAAACATTAATTTATCGCGAAAGAAATCATATAATCCATAATCACCACGTCGACATAGTCCGGATGATATCAGGCTTTCTGGTTTTACATTTGTAAACGTATTCGCAATAAAATTATTTTTTGGTGCATATCCCAGTTTGTATTTTTTTATCATATCATCGGTGAAACCGCGACCACGTATATATTCCAAAGCGGCCGCCCCATCAGGTTCAAATAATCGTTTGTGATATGCATTTGCGGCGCGTTCTGTTATATCAAAATAAGATTGTTCCCTGTTGATTTGTTCGGCAGATTTTGGTTTATATTCCGGCAACTTTAATCCGGCCTGATTCGCCAGTTCTGCAATCGCCGCACGGAAATCCATGTTTTCAGATTTCATCACAAACGATATAATATCGCCATGTTCACCGCATCCAAAACAGTGATAGAAACCTTTTTCTTCATTAACGGAAAACGATGGTGTTTTTTCATTATGAAACGGACAACACCCCCAATAATTTAATCCTTTTTTTGTTAATGGCACGCGCCGCGATACCACATCCACGACCGACAGTCGCGCACGCAGTTCATCGGTAAAATTACCATAATTTGCCATTATTTCTTAGTAGTCTTTTTTGTAAATCGTGTTGCCGGTTTTTTATTGTTGATTAATTCAATCGCCGTTTCCAAATCAGGTTGTGATTTTACACTGACATTAACCTTGTTTGATGAGATATACGCACCATAACGTCCGGTTGGATAGTAATAAATTTTTTGACCTGTTTTTGGGTTTTCGCCGATTTCAATAGGATCTGGTTTATTTTGTGTGCCCGACAATAATTCACGTGCAATATCAATTGTGATTGTATCTGTTGTTTGTCCACGTGCTGCAACATTTTTTTTGCCGTCCGTCACATATGGGCCAAATCGTCCAACACGGAAAGAAATCCCATCACCTAAATCGACGTATGTTGATGTGGCTGCGGCATTGGCGGATTTTTCTTCATCCGTAGATGTATCAGATTTTTCATCCGATAAATGTTTTGTATAATTGCATTGTGGATAATTTGCACATCCGACAAATGCACCATACTTTGATAATTTTATCCCCAGTTTTCCGCCGCATTGTGGGCATTTATCATCCGCATCACCAAACAAATGATTGTGCATAATATCATTTATTGCATCAATGATTTCAGTTGTTTTAACATCACGTGCACCATCAATCATTGTTTTGGTTGGCCCCCAGAATCCACGCAATGCCGCCAGTTTTTCTTGCTTGCCATTTGATACATCATCCAATGTATCTTCGGTCTTGGCGGTAAAATTCACATCAACTAAATCTGTAAAATATTTTGATAAATACGATGCGATAACCCATCCGCCGGGTGTCGGATGAAAACGACGTTGCTTGTCCTGTTCAACATATTTGCGGTCAACAATCGTAGACATAATTGTTGCATACGTTGATGGACGGCCAATCCCCAGTTCTTCCAGTTTTTTTACCAATGATGCCTCGGTATATCTGGCGGGTGGTTGTGTAAAGTGCTGTTCCGGGGTTAATGTTTTTATTATTACATTATCACCAACATTTAACGGTGGTAATTTTGCGTCCGCGTCATCCTTGTCATCATCGCGGTCTTCGATATACATACGCATAAATCCGTCAAAAGTGCGTGTTGTACCAACGGCATGGAATATTGCGACCTTATTTTGTGTTTCAATATCGGCCGATACACTGTCAAATTCAGCGTTGGTCATCTGGCATGCGATGGTACGTTTCCAGATTAAATTGTACAACTTTTCTTCGTCCCCGGACAGTTTTGGGGCCGCGCCATCAAAGTGTGTCGGACGAATTGCCTCGTGTGCTTCTTGGGCATTTTTAGATTTTGTCACATATACATTTGGTGTTTTGGGCACAAATTTATCACCATAGTTTTTACCGATAAAATCGCGGATTGCCGATACTGCATCAGCCGATAAATTAGTCGCATCCGTACGCATATATGTAATCAAACCCTGTTCATATAATTTCTGGGCGACGCCCATTGTGCGTTTTGATGAAAAATATAATTTGCGTGCCGCTTCTTGCTGTAATGTACTGGTGGTAAATGGTGCGGCGGCCCGACGTGATGTTTTCTTTTTATCAATTGTAATAACGCGACCTGCAATATCTGGTGTGCCAATCGCAGATAAAATACCATCCATCTGTGATTGATTACCAATTGTCATTTTTTCGATTTTTTCACCGTTGCTTGACGTTAAATTTGCATTAAAATCCGTACCAGATGCATTAACACCAGCGGTCAGTGACCAATATTCAACAGGTTTAAATGCTTCTATCTCGCGTTCGCGGTCAACAACCAATTTTACCGCAACAGATTGTACGCGCCCGGCAGATTTACCCAGGTTTCGCCGCCATAGCAATGGTGAAATTCCAAATCCAATTAAATAATCCAATGCACGACGCACCAGATATGCATCAACCAAATTTGTATCAATTTCACGCGGGTTTGCAATCGCATCCTGAACCGCGCGTTTTGTAATTTCATGAAATGCAACGCGATATACTTTTTTACCAGCCAATGCGCGTTTTGCATGCAAAATATCCAGAATATGCCAGGCAATGGCCTCGCCCTCTCTATCCGGGTCAGATGCCAGATATACGGCGTCCGCTTTTTTTAATTCGTCTGTTATCAGTTTAATTTGCTTTTCTTTGCCCGGCATAATTTGCCAGCGCATTTCAAAGTCATGTTCTGTATCAACACTGCCATTTTCAGGAACCAAATCGCGAACATGTCCAACAGACGCAACAACGCGCCATCCGGCCCCCAGATATTTTTCAATTGTTTTTGCCTTTGACGGTGATTCAACAATAAGCAGGTTCATTTCTTAACTTCCTTTGGCAGATAACTGTTGGTCTTTGTGAATATGCGCATTTTGACACAGACCAAATCCAAACATCAGGGATAATAAACTGCTGCCGCCAAAAGACATTAATGGCAGTGGTACCCCAACAGTTGGCATCAGTCCCAAGACCATGGAAATATTTATAAAATAATAAATAAAAAAGTTCAACATAAAACCAAAGCAGATTAATTGCCCAAATCGATTTCGGCATGTTTTTGCGCACCAGAACAGTACAAATACAATCCAACTGTATATCACCAGTAATGAAAACGCGCCAAAGAATCCCATTTCTTCACCCAGCATAGTGAATATAAAATCAGTCTGCTTTTCCGGCAGGAAAGATTGCTGGGATTGCGAACCCTTCATATATCCCTGGCCCAACAGGCCGCCGGATCCAAATGCAATTTTTGCCTGATTGATTTGATATCCTGCACCCTGGGCATCATGGTCTGGATTTATAAATGTAATAATACGGTCGCGTTGATAATCATGCAGTCCGCCAAACCACATAACAGGCGCCGCCAATAACCCCAATATCATGGCGATAATAAACCATTTCTTTTGGGCACCGACAATATAGAACATACCGACCGTTATCATACCCAATGATAATGCCGTCCCAAGATCAGGCTGCATCACAATCAGCATAAATGGTACCAACAGCATGCATGCCGGCACGACATAGTTTTTTAATTGTGTCAATTCCACTGAATTCATCCATGCAAAATAACGCCCCAGTGCCATAACCAGCGCAATTTTTATCAATTCTGATGGCTGAATATGAATAATCCCCAGATTTAGCCAACGTTGCGCCCCCATACCCGTATGGCCAAAGAACGTCACCATAACAATCATAATCAATGCAATCACATAAAATAAGTACGCGGATTTAACCCATGTTTTTATGTTTGTAAAGGCCGCCGCAAAAAACACAACGAAACCCAAAATGATTTTTATTAATTGCGACAATGCAAATGGTCGCCATCCGCCACCACCGGCCGAATACAGCACCATGATAGATATTGCCAACACTATACACATCGGTATAAACATTGCCCACGAAAAACGTGATAACTTTTCAGAAAAAGTCATCATATTTGCGTTTGAAACACGTGTCTGTCTGGCCATATTATACATCCCCCCGCAGCAATGTGCGCATTGTGGCGGCCGCCGTACGTGCCGCAGGCCCCGAACCACCCGAGTGTTCCGTCACTACGCATACCGCATATTTTGGATTTTCAAGTGGCGCAAATCCGACGAATAAACCATGGTTGCGCATGTTCCATTGTAATTGTTCATTGGTCAAAACGCCGCGCATACGTTCAGCCTTGGAAATACTGCGTACCTGGGATGTGCCGGTTTTTCCTCCCATTTTTTTCCCATTTATATTAACCGCACTGCCGGCGGCGGTACCGCCGGGGCGCGTCACCTCGGCCAGGCCCTGCATAACAATATCCATGTTTTTTCGTTGCAATCCCAGATTTGCAAATTTTGGCGGTGTGTCAGATTTTATTATGCGTGGTACAACCTGTTTGTTGGATACGGCACGTGAAACCATTACGGCCAATTGCAGACAGTTTGTCAGAATAAATCCCTGGCCGATGCCGGATATAACCGTATCACCGTGCACCCATTTAGTACCTGTATTTTTTTCCTTCCATCGGCGGTCTGGAATAACACCCGGCATTTCGCGTGCCAGAATATCATCCATATATGTTTCGTTCAGCCCCAATTTCAATGCCATCGCCTTTATTGCATCAATACCGATACGCAACGCCATTTGATAAAAATAAATGTCACAAGAGTGTTTTAATGCACCGACCAGATTGACATGTCCATGGCCTTTGGCCTCCCAGCAGTGATATTTGTGGTCGCCATATGTCCAATGCCCCGGACAGAATATTTTTTCATTTGGTGATATTGCACCTGATTCTAATCCTGCCAGTGCAACAACAATTTTAAAGGTTGAACCAGGTGGATATAATCCCTCTATCGTTTTATTCATAAAAGGTTTTGCCGGGTCTTTGCGCAGTTGGGCCAAATATTCTTCGGCATCATCTTCATTAAACATATTGGGGTCAAAACTGGGGGTAGATACCATCGCCAGAATATCACCTGTTTCAATATCCAATGCGACGCCACACCCAGCCCTGTGCAATGTCAATGCATCATACAGTGTGCGCTGGGCGGCATCATTTATAGTTGTTGCGACATTGTCACCCATAATTGGTGCAATGTATTGTGATTTATCTTCACCAGTCACGCGTCCGACGGCATTTGTAATCATAACCGTTTGACCCGGCACACCACACATCACATCATTAAAACGTTTTTCAAGACCTGTGATACCAGTTGTATAAAACGGCGCGTTTGCAACGGTTTCTTCTGGGGCACCGACATATCCGAAAACATGTGACCCCGCCGGCCCCATTTCATAAAAACGCGCAAATCCCGCATCTATGCGTAATCCAGGCAGATTTTTTGCCTGAATTTGCGCCAGTGTATTCCAATCTGTATTTTGACTAATCAGTGTTGGTTGAAAACGCGGTTGCTTTTTTATTTTTTTATAAATGCGGTCGATTCTTTTCTGAGATAATTTTAAATCAGCCGCCACGATTTTAATCAATCCGTCGATATCGTCTGTTTCTTCGGGGATTACATATATGCGATAAATTGGTGCATCACGTGAAATAGCAGAACCGGTGCGTGATAATATCTTGCCACGTTCCGGCATATTTAATTGGATACGAAACGAATTGTTTTCGCTTTTTCTCAGATATGTTTTATAACTGAACACCTGCATCTGCAACATACGTAAAACCAGTGCCGATGTCAGTATGGCACCACCTGTCAAAAATAATGCAGACCGCCGGTCAAATGTACGCCCTACTTCGGTATCAATCATGGCGCACCCCTTTCATTAATTGTATAACAGGTATGTACAACGCGCTTGCAAAAAGAAATATCCATATGCCACGCAAAATGTTTGTAAAAGAGAAGGCACTGCCCACGGCAATTAAAATTCCCACCCCGATAAACAGCATAAATGCCGCCACTGCATCATGTTCCATTTGTCCTAAATCAATGGCGGATTGAAACCCATTTGCCGCATAAAACAGACAATAGATAGATGTCCATAAAAATGTAGTGTTGAATTTATAGTCTATCAAAAAACATACAATTGCGCCAAACAGACCAAACCAAGGTATATGACGCACAAAAACATAATACCATATTGGTATTAATGCCAATAGACCGCCCGGATTCCAAAACGGTGACGACAATCGCCACAGGGCGATTGTTAACAGAAACGGGGACACGGCCCTTAAAAATTTAATTATGTTTTCTGTCATTTATACTTATCCACTGCGTCAAATTTTAAGACCATTACGCGTGATAATTGTTTTGGGGATATTACATCCACATCTTTGTCATTTTTCATTGTGCCGACAATTATTCCGGCCGGCAGAACACCGCTGATATTACTTGTGACGAGTTTTACACCGGCATCCGCCTGAAATTCGGGGTCACTGAAAAATCCCATTGATGGTGTGGATGTACCGTCGCCCTTTAAGAATCCATAGACCTCGGAACCGACGACACGTACGGCGATATTTGTATCTGCATCTGTCACAGCGCGTACACGTGCAAAGTTTACACCCGCATCAATCACAACACCGGCCAACATACCGTCCGGGGTTGTCACGACCATCCCCGGTTCAATTCCGCGGGCAGCCCCGCGATTTATCAAATAAGTATTATGACCAAACGCACTGTTATCATATTGTACATCGGCCAAAACGGCATCATATGGCTGGCTTTGTATTATATCCAATTCGCGTGCCAGTTTTTGATTTTCTGCAATTGCAACATCACATGCGTTTTTGGTTGCCAATGCCGCATCCAGACGGGCACGTAATTCCTCATTTTCTGCGCGAATTGTTGATATTTCATGAATACCGACGAATAAATCGCCAACCGCGCGAATTGGCCATGTAATAACATCACCCACAACAGATGCGACAGGGACAACAACGTGACCAGCCAGCCGCATAATGGTGTAATCAGGCTTTGCAATCATAATATATATGAATATCACCGGCAACGCCGCCGCCGCGATAGCGGATTTTATCAATGTGTATGCCCGGGAAGATAATTTATTCTGGTTCATCGGGGGGATTTTAACCCCTTAAAAGTCAATATTCAATAAAAACTTGATTTTTCATTTAAATCTGGCACAATATCTGCGCATACAAGAGTCCAAAGTGGCAATTGGCTGCCATCAGGATAAAATAAAGAGGTAAAAAAATGCCAAAATTAAAGACAAAGTCGTACTTGAAAAAGCGCGCATCAATGACTGCGACCGGTAAAATCCGTGTTGCCAGAAACGCCCACAAGAAATTACTGCGTAAAAAATCTGCACGTGCAAACAATGCAGGTTCTAAACCACAGTATCTGAACGAAAACATGGTTGGTCAGGCGAAAATCTTGGCGCCATATGGACTGAAATAAGTAAGGGGGTCGAATTATGGCAAGAGTAAAACGCGGAACAACCGTAAAACAGAAACATAATAAAATTTTGGCCCGTGCCAAGGGTTATTTGGGTCGTCACAGCACAACATATCGTGCCGCACGTGAAAAGACCGAAAAGGCGGGTCAGTATGCATATCGCGACCGTCGCGTGAAAAAACGCGAATTCCGTGGTTTGTGGATTGTTCGTATTAATGCGGCTGTCCGTCCACACGGTATCACATACAGCCAGTTCATGAACGGCCTGAAAAAGGCTGGCGTTGCCCTGGATCGCAAGGTTTTGGCGCAAATGGCGTATGATGCGGATGCAAATTTTGTCACATTGGTTGACACTGCAAAACGATTTATTGGCGGCGATGCAAAATAACCCATTGGCGGCAATAATTGTTATGTAATAAAGAAAGGCCGTCACACGATGGCCTTTCGTATTTAATACAGGTAAAATCATATGTTGGAACAGATTAAAAATATAGATAATTTACAAGACTTGCAGACGCTGTATGCATCTGTATTTGGTAAAAACGGCACGATGACGGCACGTCTGCGTCAAATGAAAGATATGGATAATGAACAACGTGCGGCATTAAATGCAGAAAATGTTGCACTGCGTGACGCGTTCAAAATCCGCCAGACAGAAATCGAAGATGCGGTTTTGATGGCACAATTAAAGTCTGAAACGATGGACGTCACATTAAATGGGTGCCCGGAAAATCGTGGTACACTGCATCCACAGACACGTGCATTGGATGAAATATCACGGATTTTGGAATCTTTTGGTTATACAATGTTCACCGGGCCCGAGGTTGAAGATGACTGGCATAACTTTACCGCATTAAATACCCCTGCGCATCACCCTGCCCGTGATATGCAAGATACCTTCTTTTTTGAAAATGGCAATGTGTTGCGTACCCAGACATCGGCGATACAAATTCGCGCAATGGAAGAAAAAGGCGTGCCAATTAAAATGTTTGGGATTGGCGCCACATATCGCAAGGAAATGGACGCAACCCATGCACCTATGTTTCACCAAATCGAAGGTTTATATATAGACAAGGGCGTGACGATGTCCGACCTGATTGGTGATGTCAAAGAATTTTTACAACGTTTCTTCTGTATGGAAAACGTAGATTTACGTATTCGTCCGTCATACTTTCCGTTTACCGAACCCAGTATTGAAATTGATATAAAATGGGCCGGTGATAAATGGTTGGAAATCATGGGGGCCGGTATGGTACATCCAAATGTTCTGCGCAACTGTGGTATTGACCCGGATGTGTATCAGGGATTTGCGTTCGGATTTGGTTGGGACAGACTGGCCATGTTAAAATATGGCCTGAACGATATTCGTAAATTCTATGATGGTGATGTGCGCTGGTTAAAAAACAGTGGTATTTAACAGGGGGATTTTGACATGAAATGGACATATGATTGGTTAACAGAATACTTGGATACAAAATTATCACCTGATGAAATTGGCGATGTATTAACACGCACCGGATTAGAGGTAGATGATATCATCAAGCCGGTATCCCCGATTGCGGCAAAAATTGTTGAGTGCACCGCGCATGAAAACAGTGACCATCTGCACGTATTAAAAGTAGATGATGGCACGGGCACCCTGCGTCAGGTTGTATGTGGTGCGCCAAATGCACGTGTGGGATTGGTATCTGCATTGGCGGTACCGGGATGCGTGATTGATGGGCATGAAATTCAATCTGGTAAATTGCGTGGTGTATTGTCTGACGGCATGATGTGCAGTGCGCGTGAATTGGGTATTGGCGATGACCACAGTGGTATTATTGAATTGGACGCTGATATGAAACCTGGTACACCGGTTATGGATACAAAAATTGTATTTGAGGCTGGTATCACCCCAAATCGTCCGGATTATCTGGCGGTGCGTGGAATTGCACGCGATTTGGCGGCAAATGGTGCCGGCAAATATATTGCACCAGAAACACATGAATTGGAACCTGTTGCAACCGCGCGTCACGTGATTGTAAAAACAAATAAATGTCCGGTATATCAGTTTGCAGAAATCAGCAATATTAACATCGCATCCAGTTCTGACAAAATAAAATCACGCCTGGCTGCAATTGGTATTAATCCGAAAAATGCACCGATTGATGCAACGAATTATATTTGCTATGACATGGCGCAACCCATGCATTGCTTTGACGGCGACCAAATAAACGGTGATATTGTCGTGCGTATGGCAGAAACTGGTGAAAAATTTACAGACCTGTTTGGCACAGAACATACATTAAAAGACACCGATATTGTTATCACAGACAATGATGGTATTTTGGCATTGGCCGGTGTAATTGGTGGTGCACGTGGTGCAACCAGTGACAGCACAAAAAATATTATTCTGGAAAGTGCGTATTTTGACCCTGTATCTGTTCGTAAAACATCAAAAAGATTGGGTATATCAACCGATGCATCATACAGATATGAACGCGGTATTGACCCGACGATAACTGGCGCGGCATTGCAGGTTGCGGCAGACATTATTATGTCGGCATGTGGTGGTCAAATTGTGGGTACGGGTTTTGCCGGTGATGGTATTGCAAAACGCGCCCCGATAA
Source organism: uncultured Muribaculaceae bacterium (assembly GCA_964545825.1). GTDB lineage: Bacteria > Pseudomonadota > Alphaproteobacteria > Rs-D84 > Rs-D84 > Enterousia. The sequence continues at coordinate 5,167 of CAZJGX010000007.1, read as the reverse complement.
AATATACACCTGCGCTGTTTAAACAAAAGACAGGTATTGAAATGGATGCCAGTCGCCAGGCAGAAATTTTGCGTGGCTTGAATTTTGATGTTGATGATAGTGGTGATACTTGGCTTATTACACCGACATCTGCGCGTGTGGATATTGAAATACCGGAAAACATTGTGTCAGAATTGGTACGTGTGTACGGATATGATAACATTGCGGCCAACGCACATCATACATCGGCGCGGCCTGTCACGCATAGCGATTATTTTATGACAACAAAAATGGAATTGGCATCCCGCGGCTTGAACGAGGTTAAAACATTTGGTTTCGGCAACAGTCAAACAGAATCCGTTTTAACAGATGCAACACCTGTTAAAATTGCAAATCCAATTACGGTTGATATGGATGTGGCACGTTCTACATTGCTGGGCAATATGTTAAATGTTGTGTCTGATAATGAAAAGCGCGGATATCCGGATTTAGCCTTGTTTGAATTAGGCACGGTTTTTACGGGTGACATGCCGGGCAATCAGCATACGTCAATATGTATTGTACGTACAGGCAACACCGCCCCGCGTCATTGGTCGGCACGCAATCGCGCCACAGATATATATGATGTAAAGTCAGATATTGTGGCATTAATGCATGGGCAAAAATTTACTGTGGATTCATCAAATCCGCCACGTTGGGCACATCCATACAGATATGGAAAAATAGTCCAGGGTAAAAAAGTAATTGCTGAATTCGGCCAATTGCACCCAATGGTTGCGAAAAAATTGCGTATCAAGACGAACGTTAATATCGCAATTGTTGAAAATACAGATAATCTGCCGGGCGCACGTCGCGTACGACATGAAGTCTTGTCTGAATTCCAACCAATTACACGTGATTTTGCATTTATCGTAGATGTTGAAATGCCGGCGGAAAAATTGACTGCGGCGGCGGTGTCTGCGGATACGCGTATATCAGATGTTGTTGTTTTTGACGCATTTGGTTTGCCGGATGGCAAAAAATCTGTGGCGTTTACAATTACAATAACGCCAACAGATAAAATGTCTGATGCAGATATCATGGCGATACAGAACGCGGTTATTGCAAACGTTGAAAAGAAATGTAATGCAAAAATTCGTGATAAATAATAATGGAAAATCGGTGGTGCATTTTGCGCCACTGTTTTAAAAATGGGGGGCAGGATGAAAAACATTTTAATACGGATAATTTATACGATTACACAATCCAAGGCATTGCTGTACGCACAAAAACAAGGTTGTGTGGCCGATTATTTAAATGCACGCAAACAAATACGTCATGATGAAAAATTGGAAGATAATCGCAAATTTGAAAACTATCTGTCATTATGCGCAATTGTTAAGAACGAGGCACCATATCTGCCAGAGTGGATTGAATATCACAAGCAAATTGGTGTTGAAAAGTTTTATATTTACGACAATGAATCCAGTGACGATATTATTGGCGCATTGCAATCATACATTGATGATGGGACGGTTGAATATTGTAAAATTGCAGGTGCCGCCCAACAAGTTATTGCATATAATGATTGTTTAAATCGTGTAAAGTATAAAACAAAATGGCTGGGCTTTATCGATATTGATGAATTTATTGTACCGATTTCTGAAACAGATATACCGTCTTTACTGAAAGCATATGAGAAATATCCGGCACTGGCGATACATTGGATGCTTTATGGTGACAGTGGTCATCAACAACAGACAGACGGCCTGGTAATAGAACGCTTTACCAAACATGCGGTGCCTGAATTTATAAAAAACAAACATGTAAAGGTTATCGTAAACCCACGCAAAACATACCGGATGAAGGTACATAATGCGTTATTTACCGGGCGTAAATGTGCGGTAAATGAAAACGGACGCCCTGCCCCGCACAGTCAGAATAAAGACATTACCATGTCCAAGATTCGTATAAATCATTACTATGGTAAATCATGGGCCGAATACCAGATAAAGCGTGCACGCGGTTCAAATGCGGTAAACGAAGAATATGACAAACAGTGCTTTGACACACATAATAAAAACGATATCAGTGACGATATAATGGTGAAATATATTGCGCCGGTAAAAGAAGAATTGCAACGCCGTGGTTTATAATTCATGGGGATATAATAATTTGCAAATGTCAAAATAATCCGTTATAATTCACATGCGTTGATGATTTGTCAGCGTGGGGTTTCAAAGCCTCTGATATATAGCAACTTCCAACATTGGTTGGAGGGCTGTCGAATATATTGAATAAGACGCACTATTTGCTATATAATAGCTTTGAACCTCCAACCTCTGTGATTTATTACAGCGGTTTTATTTTTTGCTGGTTGGGGATATGCCGAATATACCAAATACGCATAGCATTTTAACGATGTCATTTTATCCCCTAACCAAGCATCCTCTAATCACTGCTCACTACTAACTACTCATTAAAAAACGCCCCAACGGGGCGTTTCTTTACTTATTAGGTATAATTTTGATTTCAACACGACGATTTTGTGCACGACCCGCCGCCGTATCATTTGGTGCAATCGGGTTTGTTGGCCCCATGCCCATGATTTCAAAACGGTTTGCCTTTACACCCTGGCCTTGCAGATATGCGGCAACCGCACCGGCACGTTGTTGTGATAATGTCATGTTATATGAATCAGACCCGGTGTTATCCGTATAACCTAATACCATAACGGTTGAATTGCTGTATTTATTCAGGACTTTCGCCACAGAATTCAATGTCGGATAGAAATTGGCAGCAATTGCCGCAGAATCCGTATTAAATGTAATATTGCCCGGCATAATCAGACGAATACTGTCATCGGTGCGAACAACACTGACACCGGTCGAGGCCAATTCTTGGCGTAATTCCGCCTCTTGTACGTCCAGATAGTATCCTGTACCGGCACCAACCGCGGCACCCGCCAATGCACCAACCAATGCGCCTTTGCCACTGTCTTTGGCAACCAATGCACCAACGCCGGCACCGGCGGCAGTACCAATTGCAGTGCCCCATACAGCCTTGGATGTCTGGGTTTGACCAGTATATGGATTAACGGTTGTGCATCCCGCCAGAACAGCAACCAAAACTAATAAAGATAATAATTTTTTCATATATTTTCTCCTTTGCGTAGATATTTTAGAATAAATATCCTGAAACGCAAACGCAATTTTTTATCTTTGACGTTTTAACTGCTTTACATTATTTAATGCTTTTTTGGCGATGGTATCATTTTGGATGGATGTTTTTGTGATTTCTGTTTTTACAGGTTCTGCATCTTTTTTTGTTTTCGGTGAAAACATGCCGTTTATATGCAAAACAACAAGACCGCCCACCACAGAAATCGCGATTATTTCAAACCACTCTTTAATTTCCTGTTTTATATTTTGTTTCATTTTATACCTTCTTATTTATTAACAAAAAACGATTGATGATATCCATACAACATAAAAAGTCAAATAAAAAACGTCCCCAATTGGGGACGTATAGAATTACAAAACATGCCAATATTATTTGACAGTTGTTGTTGCATTACGATTCCATTTCCAAACAGATTCGCCGGTACCTTTGACCAATGGGCGTTCTTTACCATAAGAAATTGTAGAAATACGTTTTGCATCAACGCCATCATTTACGATAACAGCCTTGGCTGCGTTTGCACGACGTGCACCCAATGCCAAGTTGTATTCAACGGAACCGCGTTCGTCGCAATTACCTGCAATTTGGATTTTTGTATCTTCGTGGTTTTTCAGATACAGGGCCTGGCCCAACAAGTTATCTTTTGCTTCCTGTGAAATTTCAGCAGAATTAAAGCCAAAGAATACGCGCTGATCGTTCAAATCAGCCGGTTCAACGATACTGGAACCACCGCATGCTGCCAGCAATCCAGCAATACCTGCCAACATAGCAAAGTTTTTAATTTTCATGAAAATACTCCCTTGAGTTTCTGTTGCTCGTGTTCTAGTCTATAATAAAAGGTTTGAAAAATCAAGGGAAAACTAATTATGTACGACTATGATTTGCGTGATTTGAAATTGGCTGGTGTTCAGTGGGAATTAACTGATTTGCCAATGGCGTTATTGGCGGCACAAAAGGCAATGGCCCCTGCGCCGGGTGTATCTGACGCATCAAATGCCAATCAGGCCGTTCCGGGACGCGTTGCAACGTCTATCGTGCCACCGATTGCACCAATTCAGACCGTGTCAATTGAAACCGCGGTCGCCATGGCGGCGCGGCCTGTGGATATTTCATCATTGTTGCGGATGATATCAGAATTTAATCACCCGTTGCGCGGGGGTACAACAAACGTAGTGTTGCCGTCTGTTGCCACGAATCCAAATGGTGTTGTGATTGTGACGGATATGCCGGGGGCCGATGATGATGCGGCGGCAAAAATTATGTCGGGGGCATCTGGCGAATTATTGGATAAAATGATTGGCGCAATCGGTATGTCACGTGAAAATGTATCTATTGTGCCAATGCTGTTTTGGCGCACCCCGGGGGGGCGTGCCCCAATGCGCGACGAACTGGATTTGGCGCGCCCATTTGTCGACCGTGTATTACAAATGTTAAATCCACGTATAATCATAACGCTGGGAACGCTGGCCGCATCTGAAATCGGGGGCGTCACATTACCGCGCGGGCACGGTGCATTGGTTGATAAAGACGGTGTCCAAATCATGCCGATTTTTCATCCGAATTATTTACTGTTGAAACCGGCGGCAAAACGTGATGCATGGGTCGCATTGCAAGCCGTGCAAAATTTGTTGAAAAATCAATAAATATAATGAATAATCAAAACACTTAGTATCAAAGGAGCATACCATTAAACCAAATTTTAACCGTGATAATCGCCGGGATATGGGCCCGCGCATGAACAATCGGATTTTTGCAAAAACAGTTCAGGTAATCAGTAATACTGGCCAAAATCTGGGCATTATGCCAACACCACAGGCATTGCAGATGGCAATGGATGAAGAATTGGACTTGGTTGAAATCAACGCCAATGGTGCGGTGCCAATTGTAAAAATTATGGATTATGGCAAATTCAAATACGAACAGAAAAAGCGCGCGAACGAGGCCAGAAAAAATCAAAAAACTGTCGAGATGAAGGAAGTCTGGGTCAAACCGTTTATCGAAGAAAACGATTTGAACACCAAAATGAAAA
>CAZJGX010000006.1:0-23727 GCA_964545825.1 uncultured Muribaculaceae bacterium | reverse complement strand
GAATCGCTGCGAACGACAATGTTCGCTTTGCAATGGCTGCCTAATATGGCGTTGGATATTGTTGGCGATTGTTGACATATCCGTTTTAGCAATTGCGGGGCCTGCCGGGTGCCTGGCACCAGAAACCCGGCGTTTTAAATTATTATTAAAACAGAAAAAGGAACATGATATGTTTGGAAAAGTAAAAAAAGTATTCTTTACCGGCGTTTTCGGGGTTTTGTATATATCTTTTATTGCACAATTAGTATACGTATTGGGATGGGCTGGCAGTGTTGATAATGTGATGTTGGGCTTGGGCATGTTATCATTGGAATGGTTGATTTTGATTGCCGCACGCTATCTGTCAAAGCGCAGCAGTGGCGCCGCCCAGCACAATGGTTTTAACCGCCGTCGTTAATTTCGGCTGTAAAAACAATGTGCGTCCCGATTTTTATTCGGGACGTTTTTTATTACCTTGAAATATTATGAAAAAGACTTATATTTATCATCACTATGAAAGAATATATCCTGCCTCTTCGTGATTTAGTTGTACACCCTGGCATGACGTTGCCGGTGTATATTGATAACCCGCAATCTGTTGCGTGCGTTAATGCCGCCGCAAACGGGTCCAAGCAATTAATTGTCGCCGCCCAGCATACGTGGGCATATCCTGCCGCGGCAGACGATATTTATCACGTGGGCACAATCGGTGATTTAACCCAGGTTCTGCATATGCCGGACGGCGCAATTCACGCCGTGATACGCACAACACATGCGGTAAATTTAAGTGACGTGACAATTGAAAACGGATTATTCATGGGTGTGCCAACAAATATTGAATTGGCGGATGACATGGATATGGATACAACAATTGCGTTGCGTGATAAAATCGCTGACAATATGCAGGCGTTGGCGGTCAGTCGCAAATTAAAAATGGATAAACTGCGCAATATTATTCAGAATTATCCGTTGCCGGCATTTATTGATTCTGTAATTGGGATGGCAGAAATCGATACAGATTGTGCTGTAAAAATTTTAAGCACACCATCATGGCGTGACAAATTGATATTGTTGCTGGAACAGGTTAACCTGTTGGCAGAAACCGCAAAAATAGAAGATTCTATTAATAAGCGTATCCAGCACCAAATGGAAACCGGCCGACGCGAGGCTATATTACAAGAGAAAATGCGCGCACTGCAAAAAGAAATGGGAGAAGATAGCGATGAGGCAGATTCTGCATCTATGCGTAAACGTATTGAAAAAGCCCCACTGCCCCATGATGTAAAAGAAAAAGCAATGAGCGAGTGGCGTCGCATGCGCAGCCTGTCACAGATGTCAAATGAGGGTGGCCTTATCAAAACATATTTGGACGAATTGCTGGCCATGCCATGGGAAAAATCTGACAATGATGAAATCAATTTAAAAACAGCACGTGATATTTTGAATTCAGAACACAGTGGTATGACACCGGTCAAAGAACGCATTTTGGAACATATTGCCGTTATGAAAAAAACGCACAGCAATCACGGCAGTATTCTGTGCTTTGTCGGCGCGCCGGGCGTTGGTAAAACGTCACTGGGTAAATCAATTGCATCCGCGTTGGGACGCAAATATCATCGTATCTCGCTGGGCGGTATATCGGACGAGGCACATTTTCGCGGACATCGCAAAACGTACATCGGCGCACAAACGGGGCGTATTATGGATGCACTGAAACGTTGCAAGGCGAATAATCCCGTTATTGTACTGGACGAAATTGATAAAATGGGACGTGACTGGCGTGGTGATCCGGAATCAGCATTGCTGGAAATATTAGACCCGGAACAAAACAAGGCTTTTCGCGACCATTATTTGGAAGTGGACTTTGACCTGTCCAATGTATTATTCATTGCAACTGCAAACAGTTTGAATTTATCCACGGCATTAAAAGACCGCATGGAAATTATTGAAATCCCGGGATACAGTTTGGATGAAAAGGTTCAAATTGCACGTGAACATCTTATCAAGCGCGCTGCCGATGACACGGGTTGGGATATAAACAACATAACGATTGATGATGATGCATTACGTCATATCATCAACACATACACATCAGAACAAGGTGTGCGTCAATTGCAACGGGAACTGACCGCAATTCTGCGTCGTCAGTTATTGGAAAATGATGGCGAAGATACCCCGACAGTATTCACGATTGAGAAAATCGACAGTCTGTTATCAATCCGCCAAAGTGCCGGATTTTCAAAGCGTATTGGGTTTGGCATCCGCGCATAAGGAATATAATAATGAACGACAATATTCTGATTATAAATACATCTGGAACAGGCTTAGAATTTGTGCTGGGTGATAAATATACGCATGTGAACGCCGAAAAGCAATCAACCGCCCTGCCCGCGGCGGCAGAACAGTTTATCGCGCAATGTGGCAAATCATGGTCTGATTTAACTGCAATTGGCGTTATTGTTGGCCCGGGCAGTTTTACAGGAATCAGACTGGGCATTGCATACGCCAAAGGTTTGGGATTAGGCCTGAATATTCCTGTTATTCCGATTAATGCATTTGAATTGTATTTGGCCGCAACCCCGGACGCATGTGTCGCAATAGATTCTGGACGTGGGGATTTCTTTGTAGGGGCCGCAAATTTAGAACCATGCACAATGGAAATTGATGAACTGGAAACACGCCAGATGGATTGGCCACGCACAGTCGGACATAAACCGTTTGATTTAAAACTGGCACCGCAAATTGTTGTAAACAAAATCGCAAGCGGTGATATCGCGCCGGCTGTACCAATGTATCTGCGCCCCAGTTATGCCGAAGAAAATAAAAAATGATTGAAAAACTGGCTGATTTACATGCACAATGCTTTCCACACAAACCGTGGACGGCCACAGATTTTGCAGACTTGAAAAAATCCGGCTGTGACATTATCGCCAGTCAAAATGGATTCATCGTATATCGTGTTGTATCGGACGAGGCCGAGATTATAACCATTGGCGTTGCACCCAACGCGCGACGCGGTGGTATCGCGGCGGCAATGTTGGCCATTGCAGAAAACGATGCATCAAAACGTGGTGCAAAGAAAATCTTTTTAGAAGTTGCAGAATCCAACAACGCTGCCCGTGCATTGTATGAAACCAGCGGATATCATACGGTTGGTACACGTCCAAAATATTATGATGGCGTGGATGCCATTATCATGGAAAAACAAATTTAATCTTCTTTTCCAATAAATTCCAACACACGGCTATCAAAAATCACATCACGTGGGCGTAATGGGCTTGCGATATGCATATCGGACGCACGACGCGTACGTGACAGTGCAACATACGTCTGGCCGTGTGCAAATGCCCCGCGCGAAATATCAACCACAACATTATCCAGCGTTTTACCCTGGGCCTTGTGTATTGTCATGGCATATCCCAGATTTAGCGGGAATTGACGATAACCACCTACTTCATCTTCAATTAATCTGTCATTTTCATCGCGTGAATATTCAATTTTTTGCCATTTTTCAGGCTTTACAGTGACAATTTCACGATTGTCTGACAATAATTGCACGATTATACTGCGCGGCCCCATTTCACGCACAATCCCCATTGAACCGTTATGCCATTTGTCTGCATTTTTAACAAACACAACCAAAGCCCCGATTTTCAAGGTTAAATTCATTGGTGCCGGTACATCACGTTCTGAAAAATTACCTGTTAATTCACCAACAAAATTAATTTCGGGGGCGGCAATCTGTGCCAGTCTTTCACAATTTATCCGCTCGGCTACCGCACGAAACGGCGTTATTATCACCGCATTGTCACGGCGCATTGCGTCATCAATATGACAATTATTAAAAAAATTCAGCGCAGACACGTCATTTTGACGCAATTTTACCAAATTTTCCAACAACGGCATATCATTTTGACGGTATACCTTATCAAAACTGTATTTTATAAAGTTTGCACGGGAATATACAAAACTATCAAAGAAATACGCGTTCGCGTTGCCGTACTCTGATTGATAATATTGCATTGCGTCACGTGTTATAACCGGCGGTAATTGGAACAAATCGCCAATTGCAACAATCTGAATTCCGCCAAAAGGCGCATTATTCCGGCGCGCCTGGCGTGCCAGAATATCCATCGCATCCAACAAGTCGGGGGCAACCATAGAAATTTCATCAATAATCAAAACATCCGTTGCGTTTAATATATTGCGCGGCTTGGCCTTTAATTTCAAAATATCAGGCATGATGAAATCGCGCGGCTGAATCTGAAACAGCGAGTGTATTGTTTGTCCCCCAATGTTCAATGCAGACACCGCGGTTGGGCATGCACATATAATACGTTTCTTTGACGCTGATTTCAGATAGTTTACAAAGGTAGACTTGCCCGTTCCGGCAGGCCCCAGAATCAACAGATTTGAATTTGTACGTTCAATCGCGTCAAATGCCTGGCGCTGTACATCACTTAAAATCGGAACAATCTCGCTCATAAACCGTATAGTGCCATAACAATGAATAAAAATAAAGCGGATATTATTTTTCCACTTGCATAACATTTTGAATACATATATAATCACCGCCGTGGGTTAGTAGCTCAGTTGGTTAGAGCGGAGCGCTCATAACGCTTTGGTCGTGGGTTCGAGTCCTACCTAACCCACCACGATTTTTTTCATTTTGTATTCGCACGCCATTTGGCGTGTTTTTTTATATCGAAACATATATACATAAATAAAAAATATTTTTTACTTGCGCACTATATGCGATTTTTTCTACCATCAAATACAAAAGAGAGGAAGAAATGGGAAAAATACGCAGATTCCTGGTTATTTTTGTATCTTTATTTATGATTGCTTTTGTTGGCAACGCACATGCTGCGGGTTATACTTGCGATGATATAAAGCAGTATACATCATGTAATGCCGGATATTATTTAAACGGAACAGGCCCTGGCAACAAGTGTTCGCCATGTCCATCTGGGTACCCAAATTCTGACGCGGGCAACGATACCGGTATAACCGCATGTTATAGTAATACAAAATTTCGTATATGGACCGGTATGACACCGATAAAACCCGAAAACTGTGCAAGCGCCACATATTCTGATAAGCCGGGGACCTGTAGTTATGTTGCGTATTCCAATAGTGATGGTACGGGCGATGGAAATATTAAATCCGGTTGTTCTACTAATAACGCGGCACGTACGATTACGTCTGTGACCGCAAAGGAAAATTTCTATGTTTCTGGGACAACATGTTCCGCATGTCCAACACTATATCCTTTATCTGACGGTGGCAATATCGGGGAAGGATATTGCTACGCAAAAAAAACAAAAACAGGTAATCAGATTACACCGGATACCCCACCTACCAATTGTCATTCTGTGACAGAGTGGAATTCATGTACACCTGGCACATGTACTTGGAGAGATTATAAAAGTGCGACAGATACAACATGCACACCAACTGATTGTACAAAAACCGCCAAGACAACAACTGGTAAATCTGGATACTATGGATATACAAATGGCACAGGGGTTGCATGTTCTTCGTGTCAAACAACAAACAGTACATACCCATTATCTGATAATGGTGCCCCCAATGCGTCATGGTGTTATCGCAACCAAACAAAGACTGGTTCACAAATAGAACCGGAGGCACCCGCGATACCTGACAATTGCGCCAGTCACGAATACACAACCAGTGCATGTACACCGGGCACATGTACATGGAAAGACTATAACGGTGCAACGGATACAACATGTACACCATTAAACTGTATCAAAACGGCAACGATTACGTCTGTGACGGCAAAGCCGGGCAGTTATGTTGAAGGCAAATCTTGTAAGACATGTACATCTAAAAACAGTACATATCCTTTATCTGCTGGCGGTAATATCAGCTATCAAAAATGTTATGGTTCGTTTGAAAAAACCGGTGCGATAAACGAGTGTTCAAAGCCAACAAACTGTGCAACTGTCACATGTGGCCCTGCAACTGCAAACAAATGTGATTATACAAAATATGCAGACGGCACAATCAAGCAAGATTGTACGGCGACGGCTGTGACAAAGCCTGTTGCATCCGTGACGGCAAATGCGAACAGTTATGTTGACGGTACGTCTTGTAAGACATGTACATCTAAAAACAGTACATATCCATCATCTGATGGTGGTAATATCAGTTATCAAAAATGTTATGGTTCGTTTGAAAAAACCGGTGCGATAAACGAGTGTTCAAAGCCAACAAACTGTGCAACTGTCACATGTGGCCCTGCAACTGCAAACAAATGTGATTATACAAAATATGCAGACGGCACAATCAAGCAAGATTGTACGGCGACGGCTGTGACAAAGCCTGTTGCATCTGTGACGGCAAATGAGAACAGTTATGTTGACGGTACGTCTTGTAAGACATGTGCATCTAAAAACAGTTCGTATCCGAAATCAGCCGGTGGCAGCAATTCAGCGAATTCGTGTTATCGTGATTGTACAACATCAGATATAACCAATTCTGCCACGGTCAAGAACAGCACAAGCACATGGGGTGTCACGGTTGAAGGATTAAAATACTGTACACCGACATCATGTAAATCTGGATATTATATACCAGAATCTGGTAATGTCTGCGTGACAATACCAGAAGGTGGTAAATTATGCGCAGATGGAACATCACTGTGTTGCGAAGATGGCTATACCAAAAATGCCGCGGGTGATGCATGTATTGCAGACAAGTATAATGTGACCTATTCCTGTGGCACGGGGTCTGGCACAGTACCGACATCAAATCAGGCAACATTTAATTCCGCCTATACGCCAAAAGCTAACACTTGTACGGCACCTGCTGGACATCAGTTTGCCGGTTGGGCTGTATCTGGTACAACTGATACAAAAACAGTTGGTGCATCATTTACCTGGAAGTATTTGGAAGCCAAAACATTTACTGCAATATGGGATGCGATTGATTCATATTCTGCAACATATTCTTGCGGCGACGGCAGTGGCACCGCACCTGCCCGCGACACAAACATTGCATATGGCACGTCATATACTATAAAAGCAAACACTTGTTCAAAGACAGGTTATACGTTTACCGGATGGTCAGACGGGTCAAAGACTGTTCAGCCGGGCGCAATTACCTGGAATTATACGACCAGTCCGACATTTACAGCACAATGGACAGCGATTAGTTCATATACTGCAACATATTCTTGTGGTACCGGTACGGGAACTGTACCAGCCAAGGACACAAATATCGCATTTGATTCCAGTTATACTGTAAAGGCAAACACTTGTGCAAAATCCGGATATACGTTTGCCGGATGGTCTGATGGTTCAAAGACTGTTCAGCCGGGCGCAATCACCTGGAAATATACGACCAGTCCGACATTTACAGCACAATGGACAGCGATTGGCACCTATACCGCAACATATTCTTGCGGCACAGGTACGGGAACTGCACCAACAGCGGACACAGGTATCGCATTTGATTCCAGTTATACTGTAAAGTCCCAAGGTACTTGCAAAAAGCCGGGTAATTCATTTAATAATTGGAACGATGGCTCAAAGAGTGTCGCACCGGGTGCAATCACTTGGAAATACACAACCAGCCCGACGTTCACTGCGCAATGGTCGCCAGTGCCAACCCCAGATAATCCAAAGGGTGGCGAAGGTGACTGCCCAGCAGATCAATATCCTGATGGCGCAGGCGGATGCACCAGTTGTACCAAGAGTTGTAGCGGTGTCACCGGATTTACATTAGGCTCATATAATGTTTGCAGCAACCAAACTAACAGCATATGCTATCGCAAGTGCACAGTGTCTGATGTTGCAAATGCCAGTGCTGTTTCCGATGGCAATGTCAGCAAGGGCAACACATCCAATGACATCAAAAACAATTGTACAGCAACCGCTTGTAAGGCGAATTATTGGCTAGACAACGGTGCATGTACGACATGTCCGGCCAATGCAACATGTAGTGGTGGTTCTTCAACACAACCAACATGTGATGCCAACTATGACTGGGATCCGGTACAGAAAATCTGTGTTCAGGGCGCATTAGAGTGCGTTGCGGGTAAATACTATCCGGGTACCGGTGAAACCATGCTGGATTGCCCAGCAAACAATGGTTGGTATTGCCCGGGCACTGGCAAGGCCGCAATCGGTACCGGCACACCAGGATGCTATGTCGCATGTCCAAAAAGCAAAAACAATGGCACGCTGACAACCACCAGTGCAAAGGCAACCAGTGCAAGTGCATGTATTGAAACCTTGGTTGATGTTGATATATTTGATACAAACAATACCTCAATCAAAAACGGTACCGCCGATAAACGTTGCGAGTATACCAGCGGCATTGACGGCAATGCAATATATGAACAAAACTGTTCTTATACTGTAAAGTCTTGTATCGGTGGATATTATGTACCTATCAAAGAAGGCAATTCAAAACAGGGGTATTGTGCACCTGTTGAGAAGGGCTACTATCGTGCGGCGGGTGCATGTAATCTGAACTGGACCACGACAGAAAATGATAACTGTATGCAGAAGCCGTGTCCAACACCGGGTACAACCGCAGGCACAAAATCAGAACAAATAACCCAATGTTTGATTGAGTGCCCAACAAACGAGGCTATTAAAGACGCATCAAATAATACCATTGGAAATAGAACCGCGGTGAACAAACCGATGAACTATGATACAACGACCAAAACATATCCGGTATGTACATACACAGCAGCATGCGCCACAGGCTATGAACCGCAGAATCAAAATACTGCGAACGCGACATGCGTGCCCAGCGTGTACACAATTACACTGAACATAAATTACAGTGGTGGAACAAACCAAAGTCCTATTTATGCAAAGTATAACACTGGTTGGTACTCAAACTCGGCGGCGACGACATCTATTAATCGCGTGACGCCACCAACACGTGCAAACTATGACTTTGCGGGATATAAAAATGCAGATGGTGATATTGTAATCAAGGCAGATGGTACATTTGTAAACGCAAAGCCAACAATTACAAATGACACCGAATTAACCGCGATATGGCATGGCATCCCAATCACTTGCGAGGCAGGTAAGTATTATACCGGAATCGGCACATTGATGGCGGACTGTCTGTCCGGGACATACTGTCCGGGTAATGTCGCAGGCAATACAGCCTTCCAAGGGGAAGAAGGTTGCTATATCAGTTGTCCAACCAGTGCAAAGGGTGGTGCATTATCATCTGGTGCGGGTTCACAAAATGTGACGGCATGTACAGAAACCCTGACAAATGTTGATATTGCACACGGTACGGCTGATACATCATGTAAATATACAAGTGGCACAAATGGTAATGCAGTATATGAACAAGGGTGCACAACAACTGTGAAATCTTGCGACGGCGGGTATTATGTGCCTATCAAGGAAGGTAATTCAAAACAGGGTTATTGCGAAGAAACTAAAAAAGGCTATTACAGACCTGCCGGCGCATGTAATCTGGATTGGACTACATCAGAAAATGATAACTGTATGCAGATTAAGTGCCCTGGCCTTGGTACAACAGCCGGCACCGCAACAGCAGACAAATCTCTTTGCTTTGTTGAGTGCACAACAGAAGATATCAAGTCTGATACAGGGACAAAAATTGGGCAGAAAAACCCAATTGATGCAAAGAAGTTTATTACAGCCAACGACACATATCCGGCCTGTAAATATAACGCACAGTGTTCTGATGGATATGTTCCGCAACCTGCAAACAGCGATGCCGGTACGGAATCCCCGACATGTGTTGTTGGTGCTGGATGGTCTATTACATATGCTGAATACGACAACGGCAATGGATATACGTTAAGTGGTAATGTGATATTCAACTTTACTGTTGAAACCGCAAACCGTACGTTGCCAACGGCATCTAAAACAGGATATAACTTTAATGGCTGGTACGAGCAGGCAAATCTGTCTGGGGCGGCATTGACATCAATTCCGGCAAACCGCATGTCTGCAATGACATTGTATCCAAAGTGGACGCCAAAGGTATATCCGGTGACGGCACGTGATACAAAACATGGCTCGGCCGATGTTGTGGTATATCTAAAATATGGCGAAGGTTGGTATTCTGATGCGGCGGCAACGGGTACAAAACTGACACGTTTCCCGTCCATACCAAACGGTGCCGGCGATACATTTGGTGGATATGAATACACCGATGGGACAGAAGTTGTCAATGCCAGTGGTAATTTCACAACAAATAAACTGACACCATCTGACAATATGGTTATAACCGCCATATGGCAAACAGCACCAATTCAGTGTCCGGCAGGAAAATACTATCCGGGAACTGGTGACGAAACAAATTGTCAGCCATGTAAAAACGGATATTACTGCACAGGCGAAAGTACTTGCAGTTCGAATAATGGCAAAGAGTGTGGTCTTAGCGCATGTCCAGACTTTGTAATCGGCGCAATGAACATATCATCCGATGCGGGTGCCCAAAATGTGACACAGTGTTATAAGAGTAATGTCACGTATACATCTGATACCAAGCATGTGACGGCCGGTACCGCAAAGTGCCCTGCCAACACATCCCAGCAGTATGTATATGATGCGGCAAAGTGCACAAATCACAATGTGACAAAATGTACGGCGGGTTATTGGCATACAACCACAACAGAATCCGATGCATGCGAAGCTGTTGGCAAAGGTTGGTGGAGTGACGGCACAGGTATCAGCCGCACACAATGCGAGGCGGGAACAATTCATACGTATGCCGCAGACGGCCAAGAACCAACCGTCAGCACAGCACGTGGAACAACAACCGGCACAACCAGCACAAGAGCAAAAGACTGCTATCTGGAAAACACGCCGTTTGGTTCAAGTGCAATCCATGGTAAGGGAACACAAACATGTTATTATGACGGTTTTGTGTACAATACTAATGACGAAGCACGTCCTTGCACAAACAAAGTTATCCGGTACTGTGATGCTGGATACTGGCGTAAAAATGCAACGGATGAAGTATGTATTGAGGCCGGGGAAGACCATTATAGTCTGTCAGGCGCATTAACAAATGCGGCATGCCCTGCACGTACAGATGCAAATGGCGTTATGAAAAATGGCGAAACGACAAAGACTGACGACGGTTCTGGCAAGGTGAAAAATGCATCAACACCTGCCGCATGCGTGCTGCGTGTACCTTACAATGTACCAAATGGAACCGGTACCCAGTTATGTTCGTATAACGAGGCATCTGTTAACCAATCAACCGGGGAAATCGGTCAATACGACACAAACTGTGATGATAGGACGATTACATCTTGTGATGGCGGATATTATCGTCCTGTGACTAGTGGCATATACGCAACGGATAAGTGTGTTGAGGTGGGCAATAACTTCTATCGTCCGCAATCAACCTGCCAGATTAACACAACAACAGGTGAAGATACATGTATGCGTATTGCTTGTCCAGATAACGGATTAACATCTGAAAAAACCAGTACGGCTGTGACGGACTGCTATAAAACAGTGCCATACACATCTGTTGATAATCATGTTGCAGCGGGAACACAAGTCTGCAACGCAACCGCCAGCAAGGTGTATAACGATAAATGTCGCGATTATAATGTGACAAAATGTACGGCCGGATACTACCACACAACGACGACCACAGCAAATGCATGTGAGGCGGTCGGCACAGGCTGGTGGAGTGATGGTACCGGTACAGGGCGTACACAATGCGAAACAGGCACAGTCCATTTATACGATGCTGAAGGTCAAGACCCGACCATCAGCACCGCACGTGGAACAACAGCCACCGCAACCAGTACGGCGTCAACTGCATGTTATCTGTTGAACGCACCGTATACACCGACAAACGGTCATGGCAAGGGTATACAGAAATGTTTCTGGGATGGGTTTACATATACTGATGGATGTACAAACGAAAGCATAAAATACTGTGATGCAGGATATTGGCGCGAAAACATATCTGCCAAGGTATGTATCCCGGCGGGGCCAGACCATTATAGTGTTCTGGGCGCGGTTGAAAACAATGCGTGCCCTGCACGTACAGATGCAAACGGTGTTGTGAAAAATGGTGAAACACCAAAAGGACACTCAACAGCATCAGGCAAACTGGAAACCGCAACAACACCGCAAGACTGTGTGCTGCGCGTACCATATGATGTGCCACATGGGACAGGTACAAAATTGTGCTCGTTTAACGAATCCTCTGTTAATCAGACAACCGGTGAACGTGGTCAATATGATAAAAATTGTGATGATATGATTATCACAACATGTTTAGGCGGATACTATCGCATGATTATATCCGGCAAGCCTGCCACAGACGCGTGTGTTGCAGTTGGATATGGATATTATAGTCCAAATCCAGATCTGGATCGCACATCATGCCCGGCAGGTCAAACGACCAAAACACAAACCGGTGACAGTATAAATGCGTGTTATGCTTGTCCGGCAGGTTCCGTATGCGAACCATGCGAAGGCGATGACTGTGCCGGTGAACAAACTTGTTCGTCACTGACAAATGGTCAATATCCGAATTCGGATGCTGGAACGACCACAGTAAACAAGTGTTATCGCAACTGTGCCGTGGCAACAAATGCCGCAACAATGAAAGGACGCGACTATTATGGTGCAGATGTTCCGGACACTTGCGCAGTTGCAACATGCAAATCAGGATATCACTATGACAATGGTCAATGCGTCGAATGTCCAGAGGGCAGTTTCTGCAGCGGATGTTCAGGC
Organism: uncultured Muribaculaceae bacterium; assembly: GCA_964545825.1. Lineage (GTDB taxonomy): Bacteria > Pseudomonadota > Alphaproteobacteria > Rs-D84 > Rs-D84 > Enterousia. The sequence goes on along the minus strand of CAZJGX010000006.1, from coordinate 11,002 downwards.
CCAGATTGCTCGTCTGATTGCACTGGTACCAATTGCGGAACAGATGCAAAATCTTGCGCAGCCATCGGTGAAGGCGCAGATAAAGGCAAATGGCCGTTCTCGATTAAGGGTGCAAAATCTGAAAAAGATTGCTATCAGAAATGTGAAACCTATCCAATCGATGGTGGTACCGCTGTTCCGGTCAACGACAAAGAATTCTATGCCAACAAGTGTAAATATGAAGGCAAGTCTAATAACGGTAATGACTGTGACATAATAGATGGCGCATGTGTTGAAACATCATGTCGCAGTATCTATGAAATGGTAAATGGGACTTGTGTACCGTGCAACCGTGAACATGCATTGTCATATTTGCCAAATGGGAACTGCATGGTTGCATCATGTACAACCGGATATCATCCAAATGGTCAGCACTGTGAAGAAAATGTTAAAGAGTGCACCGCAGCAAATGCAATCAGTGCATCGCAGACATGGGATTCCAAACTGAACAGTTTCAGTGTCTGTATCGTAGAAAAATGTGAACCAGGTTATCATATCGCATCAAATGCATGTGTACCGGATGAACAGGTTTGCGCAGTTGAACACGGTGTTGGTATCAAAGAATGGGATCATCAAACCAACACATGGGGTAAATGTGTGGCAACATCTTGTGATGCTGGATACACCAACGACCCATCGGAAACGAACGAACACAGCGCACAGTGTGGCCAGTGTGCAAACAAGTTCAGTACGTTGGGCGAGATTGCCGCCAGCACATATATCCGTGGGTGTGAAATCGCGGCATGCTTGTATCAGGGCGAAAAATATAACCTGGAAAATAACGAGTGTGTACCGATTTGTGTAGGCAAGCCGGATGAAACAGGTTCGCGTCACTGGGATGATAAGCGCAAGAAATGCGTACATGAGTGCAAACCAGGATACACACCGTGGTAAGACAAAAGCGCCCCAAACATGGGGCGTTTTAACAATAGATTTCTGAACAACTTTGATTTATTATTAAGTGATGAAACAATATGATGTAATTATTATCGGCGCGGGTGCATCTGGCATATTTGCCGCAGGCGTGGCATGCGCATGCGGGCGACATGTTGCAGTATTAGATATGGGCGCCGCCCCCCTGCGTAAAGTGATGTTGTCCGGTGGCGGTCGATGTAATTTTACCAATATGGCCGTGGCACGCGACCGATACTTTGGCGAAAATCCGGATTTTGTACGCAGTGCGATTACTCAATTTTCACCATCTGACATGCTGGATTGGGCCGCAAAGCATAAAATAAAATGGGCCGAAAAAGCCGCGGGCCAATATTTCTGTGCGGATGATGCGTCCAGTATGGTTAGCGCCTTGATGCATTGGGCACACGACAGTGTAATATACAGCAATACCACCGTCACCGCAGTTGAGAAAAATGGCAATACGTTTACGGTGCACAGTACCAATAACGTATTTACAGCAAATTCTGTAATTATTGCAACCGGTGGGACATCGTTTCCTGTGGCCGGCGTATCAGATATCGGATTTCAAATTGCAAAACATTTTGGGCATAAAGTTGTGCCGCCACGCCCTGCCCTGTGCGGAATTGTGACAGATGTGTTTTCGCATGAACTGGCCGGCACGTCAATGCCCGTACAAATCACTGTGGGACGCGAAAAGATATCTGATTCAATGTTATTTACCCATTTTGGTATTGGTGGGCCTGCAACATATCGCGCAACTGTACGTGACATATCAAACGGAATTCATATAAATCTGATGCCGGAATATGACGTATACGAATTACTGCGACACGCCAAACAAACGTGTGGACGACGCAATGTATCTGCCATATTAGGTGAATACATGCCGAACCGTGTCGCACGCATTTTTGGCAATGGGACAAAAAACATTGCAGATTACAAAGACACCGAACTGCGTCAAATTGCAAACCACATTTCAGATACTTTTATCCCTGGCGATAAAATCAAGTTATACGGTATGCGCGGGGCCGAGGTTATGCGCGGCGGTATTGCAACCACCGCGATATCATCCAAGACAATGGAATCCGCGTTGTGTCCGGGACTGTTTTTTACAGGCGAAGTATTGGATATCGCAGGCGACCTGGGTGGTTTTAATCTGCACTGGGCGTGGGCATCAGGATATGTTGCCGGAAAGAACGCTTAACACATGAAAACATACCTGTAAACATGGGGATTGTAAATCTATATCCTGAATAATATTATGAAGGAAATAGTATTCAAAACCACAGATGGTCAAAAATTAATATGTGCAATTTGGGATGCAGTATCACGTCCTGTTGGTGTTGTACAGATAATTCATGGTATGGATGAACATATTCGCCGATATGACCGATTTGCCAAGTTTCTAAACAAAAATGGATATATTGTATTTGGCGATGATCATCGCGGACACGGCAAAACGGCCGGCAAAATATCAAACATTGGACGTGTTGGAAATATTCCTGATATATTTATGGCAACAGTAAATGATGAAATTGAGATACTAAAATATTTAAAAGCCAAATATAAATTACCCGTATTTTTATTCGGTCACAGTTATGGCAGTTTTATTACCCAGCGTGTTATGGAGTGCACAAATTTATGCGCCGCAGGAGTATGCCTGTCCGGCAGTGCCAAATATCCAATATGGTTATTGCGATTGGCGGCAATGCTGGCATGGATTGGTGTCAAAATGCACGGGCCAAACGCCCCTGCAAAATTATTGGAACATTTTTCACCAATTCGTGGCCCACACCCCAGCGGTGGCAGCAAGTTAACCCGTGATACAGCCCAAGTATCCCGGCATGATGCAGATCCAATGCATGCAAAATATTTTTCATATGGATTTTATTATTCATTGTTTCATAACCTGATACAGATTTCGTATAATATTGATTGTAATTCGCCGATATTAATAATCAGCGGCGGCGCAGACATGGTCAGCAATAATGCCATATTTTCAAACGCGCTGTATAAAACATATCAGGCGCATAATATGGACAATCTGACAATAATAATATATCCGGATGCGCGCCATGAATTGTTAATGGAACTAAATTACAAAGACGTTCAGCGCGATATTTTGGATTTCTTTAATTCTGCGATACGTTAGTGTGCCACACAAATATCTGCAAATGTTGGTTTGATTAATTTTTGTAAGTCTGGGACGTTCAATTCCACCTGATGTCCAACACGGCCGGCACTGAATATTATTTTCTCAAAATTTTGCGCAGATGCCTCAATTACCGTTGCGAATTGTTTTTTCATACCAATCGGACTGCATCCGCCATGGATATATCCAGTCAAGCCAAGTAATTCCCGCTGGGGCAACATATTTAAAGACTTTTCACCAACTGATGCGGCGGCACGTTTTAAGTCCAATTCACTGCACACCGGTACCATAAAAACATAATATTTACCAGGACGCGCCATCGTCACCAATGTCTTAAATACCATCGCAGGATTTTGATTCAGTGCCGTTGCGATTTCCAAGCCTGTTTTATATTTATCTGCGTCATAAGAAAAATGCGCATACTGTACGCCGTTCGCATTTAGCACACGCATAACATTTGTCTTGATATCCAATATTTTATTCGTCATCCGTACGCACCATAACTGTGCCACGATTAACGATAACATCAGGATCAGCATTTACATCTGTATCACCAATCCAGACGCGGTATTCATATTTTTTGTCTGGTTCACCCACCATTTGAATAATATGATTATTTGTTTCAACGACCAAATCGCGATCTAAATTTGCCCCGATACGTGTTGCCGCAGAAACCGCAGGACGCACAGGCTGTACGTATTCAACAACCGTATCTGATTCATAATACATATTATCCACAACAAAATCATCTGATGCGCGATGACACGCCGCCATAGTTATCGCAACCAAGAATAATAAATTTAACTTTTTCATGCTGTATATTATGCCATTTTTTTGGGTTAAAAGAAAGCGCTATTTTTTATTTGCATGCCGCGTCAGTGTTTTGGATATGTCATGCGATAATTGCCCTGTCATGCGTGATACCACAGTGGCATAGTCTGAATATGTATCCCCCACAGGCATTACATAATGTACATTTTCCAAGGCAACTATTTCGCCATTGGTATCGACAACAGAATATACCGCATCCATACTAATTTCCTGGCCTAATGCAGCATCCAGTTTATAAACCTCTATAAACACGGCATAATCACCAGAATCTGCCATAAAATTATCAGATTTCACAGTCGCGTTTGGTAAATACGTATTGATGCCTTCTATTATATTACGTTGCATCATACGCGAGAAACTTTCCGCCCAGCGATTTGTCTGAGACGGATTTACATCTGCACCATTTACAGTGACAATTTGTGGTCGGTCAATATATTCTGGTATTTTTATTCGTCCAACATCAACAGAACACCGGATATCAGATACAGGTGCCACATTATTATTTGTTATTGGCAATGTATAAAACTGAACATCCAAGGCACGACGGTGAACACACCCCGCCAACAACACCGCCGTCACCAAAATTGCATTTCGAAACATTATCTATCCCCCCGTTTGCCACGTATCAGACTATCTGGATGCTGTTCCAAGAAATCCGCCAGATTACGTATGGAATTTGCGGCCCGGCTGACATCTTCGATTGCCTGGTTAAAGTTATTTATAGTTGTTGCAGCCCGTTTGGACAAATCATTACTGACCTTTACAGCCGGATTTAAAACATCTTTTAAATCCAGCAATGTAGAATTTAGGTTTTCTACAACTTCTTGGAACGGGATATCTTGGACGTTTTTTTGTATTTCCGACAGGGATGATAATGTCGTTGGTATTTCATATATACCATCAATTTCACCACGTGTCATGGTGGTTTTCGCAGGCGTGATATCCAGTTCTATCATCATTTGACCGGTCAATAGATTTTGATTCACTAATTTCGCATGCAGACCTTTGTCTATTAAAACGCGAACAATCTCGTCTTGTGTAAGGTCACGGTCTGACTGAACCGCCAAAATAATATCATGCATATTATTAAATGTTATATATACAGGTATATTATACGAATAGTTTTCCGTATCAGGAACAATTTCTATTTTTGTGACTTTGCCAACCTCTACCCCTTTTAGAACAACGGGGGAACCAATACTTAATCCATTAATTGATTCATGAAAGTACATGACATACATATCACGGCCGCGATTGTTGTGAAATAATCCCAACCCAATTATTAATATGGCAATAAACGCAATTATTCCACCAATTATAAACGCACCAATGGCAGCCTTGTTCGGTTGACGTTTCATTTTGTATTCCCCCTGGTTAAAAACATTTTAATTTGTTCTGTTGGCGGATTGGCACGCAAATCATTCGGATTACCGCGTCCCGTGATGCAACGACACGATGGCGATAAAAATATTGAATTTGTCCCAACCGCAAATATTGATTCCAATTCATGTGACACAAGAATTATTGTTGTTCCCATATTACGATTTATACCCAAAATCAAATTATCCAACAGGTGTGACGATATCGGATCCAGGCCAGCAGACGGTTCATCTAGATATAAAATCTCGGGATTCAAGGCCAATGCACGCGCCAAGCCTGCACGTTTACGCATACCACCACTAAGTTCCGACGGATATAAATCACGTGCATGCGCCATATCGACCAGTGATAATTTCTCATTTACCGTATCGCTTATTTTTTTTGAATCCCAATCTGTATATTGACGCAATGGTAATTCTATATTTTCACCAACTGTCATTGAAGAAAACAATGCCCCACCCTGAAACAGGACACCAACACGACGCATTATATCATGCATTTGCGTTGCAAAATCTATTCCATCAACGGTTATATGCCCTGACAAAGGTGTAATCAAACCCGTCATTGCACGCAACAGTGTACTTTTGCCACATCCACTGGGCCCCATGATGACAAATATATCACCACGCGCCACGTCAAATGACAGATTTTTCAAAACCGCATGATCATCATAACCGATGGTCAGATTGGACACACTTATAAAAGATTTTGATTTGCGTATCATATACCAATCACCTCAAATAAAAATGTGATAAGGCCCGTGGCTACAATCATCCATACAATTGACATTACAACTGCGCGCGTGGTTGCAACACCAACTGCCCCTGCATTACGCCCACAATTTATACCATAATAGCATCCGCATAATGCGATTATTATCCCATAAACCAGTCCATGAAATATCCCAACCGAAAAATTTGAAATATCCAATGCCGCGTTTGTAAAACTGATATATTCAGCCGGCGCAATTCCCATCATAAATATACCAATAAATGCACCGCCTAATATTGCCATAAAATCAGACAACATTGTCAATATCGGCATGCATACAATCATTGCAATCATGCGCGGCAGCACTAAAAAATCAATTTTATTTATGCCCATTGTCTGCAATGCATCTAATTCTTCGTTAACCTGCATTGTGCCAATTGTCGCCGCATACGATGCGCCTGTACGCCCTGCCATTATGATACCCGTCATCATTGCACCCATTATACGAATTGCTGCAATGGCGACCAGACTTGCCACATAAACCTGGGCACCGAACAATTTTAATTGGGCGGCGCCAACAAATGCCAAAATTAATCCGATTAAAAAACTGATTAAAGAAACAATTAGCACTGCGCGCGGACCAACATCCGCAAATGCTGTCGCCCAATCAGCATAACGCGAATTTGCGTGACAACATATCATACGCCATATAGATAAAAACACTTCACCAACAAATGCACAGCCCCGCATAAACGCGCCATATATTTTCAGTCCCCAATCACCAACACGTGACAAAAAATTAGTGTAATATTTAGACAACGTATTCTCTATCCCTTTGTATTGCATTATACATATTTTAGGCACAGGATGCAACACGACAAAAAACACCCACCAATTGGTGGGTGTTTTTCTAAACTTAAATCAAACGATTTAGTTCAAAGTATCCTTCAAAGCCTTACCTGGTTTGAATTTAGGCTGAACAGATGCTGGGATTTTGATAGCAGCACCAGTCTGAGGATTGCGGCCAGTTGTTGCCTTGCGTTTTGCGGTTGTAAATGTACCGAAACCGACCAAGCGAACTTCGCCTTTCTTTTTCAAAACTTTTGTGACTGTGTTGATAAATGAATCCAAGCATGCTGCTGCTGTTGCTTTTGTGACATCAACATCGTTTGCGATTGCTTCAATCAGTTGCTGTTTGTTCATAATGTTTCTCCTTTCATAAATTATTTCAGGTGTCCGGCAGTTCATGGCAATGTCTTTGAAAACTGTATGGTGCACATTTCTGCATTTCAGAACAGTTGCACATAACACATCACCCGTATTTCAAGGACATTGCCTGTACTGCTTGTACGAATCGTAGAGAATTCCGCCCTTTAAGTCAAGACCATATTTATTTTTTGCAAAAATTTTATATTCTTGACAAATTTAGTCAAATACTGTAAATCAGCGCGTCACGCGATTTGCAGGTACTGCCTGGGCGTCGGGCGTGTTGCTGTCACATAAGACATAATCCCCACTCCAATTACTTAAATGCACAATTTTAAAATAATTTGGCGTTGCTATCGCAATAGTGATTATGACAATTGCCCAGAATAAAAACTTGGTAAAAGACCACGGGGTTGCAAATGATGCGCGGTCAAATTTATCTTTTAATAAATTTTGATACAGTGCCCAGCCCCACACAAACAGCAATATCATCGCCGCAAAGAAAAATCCAATTGTTATCGGACGAACAAACGGACGAACCCCATGTGCAATTGAATCCCACATATCACTGGCCGCCGGACATACATATAATACAGTTCCCCCATCAATCCCGGCCGGCAGTTCAACCGGAACAGTTGGCGACAATTGCAAATCAAACGATACAATCATTATGATTGCAGTTAACATTATTATCGCAAATATCATTGATGGCTTCATGTGAATATTCTCTCTTTATCATTTTTTATTATACCATAAATAATTAACCAATTGCAATTTCAGAAAGTTTTATTTACAATTTATTACACTATGTTTGGCAAAAAAATCGACCTAGTTATCGGACTTACCACATTTTACAACGACCTGATGCGAATATCTGTGCCGCCATTGTCAAGACTGCGTGGGCGATTTTTACTGATTGTGCATAACGATAATCCAACAACAACCATAACACGCCGTGATATTCGCCGTCTGGGATATCGCGGGAAACTGCGTATCATAAACAGTGCTGAAAATATGGATACTATGCGTGCGCGTATGGAAATTGTAGATGTCGCATCTAAAATGCATCATTTGCCCAAATGGATTATTTTCATTAATGATAACGATATATTGATAAATGCAGATATTCCTGATGTCGGATCAGATGTGTTTGCAGTTATGCAAAACTCAATTTCACTGCGCCGTCGTGTGACAGATTTGATTTCAGCAATATTCAATCCTGATACATGCACACCTGATGGCGAAAATACAATATTGGTACGGCCAAACATTGGAATTTGTGGGGTGCCGTTGCGATTTTCTGTAATACGCGGATTAAACGATACAATTGTTCCAATGTATGACGCCATGCGTGAAATTAACGACAGCCTGGATTTTCGTCCGCCATTTGACGCAATTATGTGGACTTTGCTGAATACATACGCGCGACACATTAATCCGACGGCCAGCCCCATATACATGGATACGGTTAATTACATAACAACAAATTTAGATACATCCCCAACAAAATATGGGCGTGCAATTCTGCGTGGCGCAACGGCAAGCGCACGAATCAATGACACAATTGCACGATATGATGCAATATTGACCGCGGCATTAAACGCAGATTCAAACAAATAAAAATTCTGATTGCAACATGTGCGAAATATACTTAGAATTGCACAAAATATATAAAGGAACATTGAAACAATGACATACAACGAAATACGCAAACTGTTTTTAGATTACTTTGAATCCAAAGGCCATAAAGTCGTACCATCAGCATCACTGATACCGAACGACCCGACATTATTATTTACAGTCGCCGGGATGGTTCCATGGAAGGGTATTTTACAAGGCACCGAACCCGCATTTGCACCACGTGTTGCAGACGTTCAAAAATGTATCCGCGCCGGCGGCAAACATAACGACCTGGACGAAGTCGGATTTGACGGACGTCATCATACGTTCTTTGAAATGTTGGGCAATTGGTCATTTGGTGACTATTTCAAAGAAGGCGCAATTGAAATGTCATGGGAATTATTGACCAAGGTTTTTGGTCTGGATCCGAACAGAATTGTCGTGACAGTTCATCATAGTGACGACGAAGCCGCCGCAATCTGGAAAAAAGTAGCAGGCAAAGACGCAATTCGCCTGGGCAAAGACAATTGGTGGTCTGCGGGTGACACCGGCCCATGCGGCCCATGCACAGAAATGCATTATGATTTTGGTGACAGTATTCCGGGCGGTCTGCCAGGTTCTGAAAATGAAGACGGCGGACGCTTTGTTGAAATTTGGAACGATGTATTCATGCAATATGACTGTGATGCAAATGGTAATTTAACACCACTGCCAAAGCAAAATGTTGATACAGGCGCAGGTCTTGAACGTTTTGCATCTATTTTACAGGGCGTACATGATAATTACGACACAGATTTGTTCCGCAATCTGATTGCAGCGACAGAATCCGTCACGGGCGTTAAAAAGACAGATGAAAATGTTGCCTCGTTCAAGGTCATTGCAGACCATCTGCGTGCGGTTGGCTTTTCTATTGCAGATGGCGTTATCCCGTCAAACACAGACCGCGGCTATGTAATTCGTCGTATTTTACGTCGTGCAATGCGCCATGGCCAAATATTGGGACATCGCGGGGCATTATTATCAAAACTGTATCCGGCATTGATTACAGAAATGGGCGACGCATATCCGGAATTAGCACGCGAACAAGCACGCGTTGTTGAAATTATCCAAAATGAAGAAAATGCATTTGCAGACATGTTGCAAAACGGCATGAAACTGCTGGATGCAGAACTGCCTAAATTAAATACAAAAGTTCTGCCGGGGGATGTTGCGTTCAAACTGTTTGATACATACGGTTTCCCGCTGGATTTAACCCAGATGATTTTGCGCGACCGCGGATTGGATGTCGATGTCGCAGGATTTGAAAAGGCTATGACCGAACAAAAAGAACGTTCACGCGCCAATACCAAGGGCACAAAAATTCTGTGGGAATCACAGAACCTGAACGCAACAGACGATTCTTCTAAATACGCGCCTGATGCAGAGTTGAAATCAACCGTACTGGGGATTTTGCGCGATGGCGAATTTGTTAAATCCGCCAATGCCGGTGACGCGGTAGAGGTTGCACTGGACAAAACCAATTTCTATGGCACCCAGGGTGGCCAGGTTGGCGATACAGGCGAACTAGTAAAAGACGGTGCATCTGTCATGACCGTGGCCGAGGCTGCCCGTGCCGACAACGTCGTTATTCACAAGGGTACATTGACAGGCGACCTGTCGGTGGGCGATGTTGTTCAGACGAAAATCAACCAATCCGTTCGTCAACAAACTGCGCGCGCACACACCGCAACACACCTGTTGCAGGCGGCATTACAACGCGTACTGAACGACGACGTGGCCCAGCGTGGTTCCAAGGTTTCGCCGGATTCTGTGCGATTTGACTTCTCATTTGGTCGCGCCATGAGTCCAGAAGAAAAACAGGCGGTGGAAGACCTGGTAAACTCATGGATTGCCGCAGACATGGACGTCAAACACGAAGAAATGTCTATTGAAGATGCCAAATCACGCGGCGCGATGGCATTATTTGGCGAAAAATACGGCGATGTGGTAAAGGTTATTACCGCCGGGGATGTATCGTGCGAACTGTGTGGCGGAACACACATTTATCACACCGGTGAAATTTTAAAGGCCAAGGTTAATAAAGAAAAATCTATCAGCAGTGGTATCCGTCGTATCACAATGTCTGTCGGCACACTGGCTGAGTAATAA
>CAZJGX010000005.1:0-24145 GCA_964545825.1 uncultured Muribaculaceae bacterium | reverse complement strand
GGGATGGCCGTGAACGAAAACGCAGACGCGGAACCGATTGGGGTCTCGCTCATAAACAGGCACGCGGTACCATTTATAATCAAATCCAGATAGCACTGATGCACCGTCGTATAAAAATTTGAATCATTTAAATTGGCACGCAATGCCGCGGTTGCAGGTGCAGGATCTGGGGACGCATCACTTTCACGAACCAGATTCATCCATAATGATTCCGGCGGCGTCAGCAGTGTGTACATCGATGCCGCCAGGTTATCTACACCGTCTGATGCCGTGGCGTCAAACAGCATTGCCGCATCATCGTCGGCCGATGGCATCGTATATTTACGCGCACTGTCCCAACGGGCCAACCATGGGCTGCGCATGTCCAGCGCACGGCGATACATCGTCTGCAATTGTTTATAATTTGTTTGCATATTATTTTCCTTTGGTTTTGTTTATTGGTTATACGCAAAAATTCGTATTGGCTTTGATTGATTGGATTGTTGTGCCCAACGGGCGCATCGGTGTTGGTGCGGCGCATATTGCACCTGCCACCGCATCCAGGCCGTCATCGTGTTCCGCCCCGCCCCCACACGTCCAACCAATCATTTCTGATATCAGTGGTGTTTGCTGAACCCGGGTATGCATATATAAGCGCCCTGTTCCAAGAATTGGTTCGATAGCGTCCAAGATTCGTGATTCTTTGTTTTTGTTATTTACAACGCGTTGCACTGTTATCTGGGTGCCACGACGATTACACGTATCGCGCATAATCTCAGGCAGTGCATTTCCAATACCGTTTGTTTCGATATATATTCGGCGCAAACTGTGTCGCGATAAAAAATCAATAACCCTGTCGCACTGAATACCCAACGGATGCAATGCGCCGTCGGGGACTGTGATATACATAACATCATGAATAAACACACGTCTGGACGCATCATCACGGTACAACAGTACACACACACTGCCATCACTGTGGCGGGTACCACCCGATGGATCCCAATATACAGACGCACCCGTCACCGGCAAATCACCAATTTTTGATGTACGTTTATCAAATTCATCTGAATATAAGTTTATCCCATCTGGGTCAAGGCGTGCGCGGTCAGGCGGCATAAATTCCAACATCATTTGTGCCGAGAAATGCCGCGCCCCAACTGTCTGGCGTAATGCATCAATACGTTCTATTGGAAATAGTTCAGGCCACGCCGGGTGTCCATCAGAATCTATTATCGGTATTTTCAATGCGCGATACCCACACAAAAAAGGCGTTGAAAAATGAAAATTTTTATATACTATATCAGGCATAAATACCCCCATAAATAAAAGGTGCGCAAAATGGACTTTACCCCCAAAACACTGCCCACAAATTTAGAAGCGGAACAGGCTGTCTTGGCGGCAGTTCTGATGAACAATCGCGCACTGGAACGTGTATGTGAATTTCTGAGGTCGGAACATTTTTCGCACCCCGCACATCAGGAAATATTCAAACTGGCCCAGCGTCAATTTGCGGCAGGCATCCCGTTTGACATCATCACGGCAAAAAATTATCTGGATCAACAGGGAACATTGGAATCCGTTGGCGGGATTGATTACCTGACCGAATTATCAGGGGCCGGCGCAACGGTTGTAAATGTAGAGCAATACGCACGCATCGTGTATGAAAACGCAATGCGACGCGACCTGATTAATTTGGCACAATCAATTACAGACGCCGCATTTATTGAAGACTTGGATAATCCAGTCGCACGCCAGATTGAGGTTGCAGAACAAAAACTGTTCGATATGGCGACCGCCGGTTCGTCTGAACGCGAAGGCGCGTCCCTGGGCGCCGCCCTGCAAGAGGCATTAAAGGAAGCCGAAATCGCATACAAGGCCGATGGAAAATTATCGGGTCTGACCACCGGATTGGACGCATTGGATAAATCAATCAGTGGGTTGCATCACTCTGACCTTATTATTATTGCGGGTCGTCCCGCGATGGGAAAAACGACATTGGCCATGAATATCGCATTTAATGCTGCAAACGCGATATTAAAGGGCCGCGCAAATGAACGGTACAAGGGCGCAGTTGTGTTTTTCAGCCTGGAAATGAGTCGTTCACAGTTGGCCGCGCGTATTATGTCTTCCCAAGCAAAAATCCCTGCGACCGCAATGCGTGAAGGCTCGTTTTCAGATGAAGATTTTATGAAAATGTCCCAATATTCCGTCCCATTAAGCGAGGTTCCGGTTTATATCGATGATACCCCGGCAATGAGTGTGCCAATGATGCGCACACGTGCACGTCGACTGGCACGGCAATATGGTGGCGTGGCATTAATCGTTATTGACTATCTGCAGTTGATGACATCCCCGGGCGGCAAGCACAGCGACAATCGTGTTCAAGAAATTTCCGAGATTACACGTGGTCTTAAAATGCTGGCCAAAGAACTGGATGTTCCGGTTATTGCCCTGTCGCAGTTGTCACGTAGTGTTGAACAACGCGATGATAAACGCCCACAACTGTCAGACTTGCGTGAATCTGGATCTATTGAACAGGACGCGGACATCGTTATGTTCACATATCGTGAAGAGTACTATTTGCAGGGACGCAATCCTGCCGAACGCATATCCGGCAACGCCAACCAAAACACCCAAGATTCATGGGAACGTCGCATGGAACAGGCACGTGGCAAGGGTGACGTGATTATCGGAAAAAATCGTCACGGGTCAACTGGTACTGTGCATCTGGCATTTATCGGCGAATACAGTTTGTTTGATAACTTGGACGAAGTTGCACAATCACGTGGCCCGTCCGGGTATGATGCGCCGGCCGCGCCATCTGCAATACCTGATGATGCACCACCGGCCGAATATATTGACGCCAATGCAATTCCAGATGACATGCCATTGTAATTATTTTGCTTGATAAACTTCTTAAAATTGACTAATATTTTGTCAAGATATAAGGAGTTGGCAAATGGCCCAAGAAGAAATTATTTTTCCAAATAATATCAAAAATATTCGTTTAGCAAATGGCATGAAAATGACAGAACTGGCCCGCAAGGCGAACCTGTCATTGTCGGCGGTATCCAAAATTGAAAAGGGTGTACGTCGCCTGAATCAAAAACAATTGCTGAATATCTGCAATATTTTGGGCTGTAAATTATCCGATATATTTATCAAAGAATCTGACGATGTCGCAGATCAATGGCAAAGCGAGATTAAGCGCCGCCTGAACGACAACGAAGACAGCGGTTTGAAAATATTTGGCAGTGGTTTGCGCAAAATTCGCCAACAAACTGGCAAAACTATTGCCCAGGCTGCAAAAGATGCAGGCATGACATTGTCTGTCTATCACAAGATAGAGGTTGGTCAACGCGAAGTTTATGAAAATGAAATTGAACCATTGGCTAAATCATTTGCACTGAACGTCGAATCTATGTTTGATAAAATTGCCGTATTGTATAAATCAGGCGAATTAAACAAACAAATCAGCAAGGTCAAAGAACGCGTTAAATCCGTATTGGTGCCGGGCAATCCATTATCTGACATTGACATGCATGGCAGTTTGTATGGCGCAAAATTGTACGATAGCGCACGCAAAAAATTAATCCCGGTGTTTGGTACACCATCCGGCAAATCAATCGCATTGAAAAAGTCTGACAAGACTATGATTGTTGCCCCAATGCCATTAGAAGGTGTCAAGGGTGTATACGCAGTTATGCCAAATACAAAGCGCACAGGTGGATTTATCCCTGAAAACGCATATGTATTTGCCAATGTTGATATCGCGCCCAGTGTTGGTGATTTGGCGGTATGCATTGATGCAGATTTTGAAAAATTGACATCAAATGATACGACAACTGCTCAAATCGGTGTTGTGCGCCAGGATTCGCGCGGCAAAATGTATGCGCAGGTATCCAGTCCCGAAGAAAAAATCACCGCCCAAACAATGCACAAAGTTGTCATGATTGTAATGCAATAATCCGCACCACAGGAGGGGGCGCACCATGAAAGCAAAAGCCAATGTTATCGCACAACGACTGCTGAATTTATATCGCCAAGAGCATGTTATTATTGGCGGATGGGCGGCGGTAAATCCTGTGTTTGTTAATGAGGCCGAACCGGATGTAATTGAAGAATTACGTACGATGCCAACGGGCAATGCATTGATTGCACATATTGAAAATCTGCGCAGCGGCAAGACATCCATGGACAGCATTGACCGTGACCTGTTGCCATATGGTGGATTGATGTCGCAATCAATATTGACAGATCCATTGAGCCAACCTGAATTAAAAGTACTGGCTGATGCGATTAACAATTTTACCCCAGACCAAGAAAGTCTGAACAAAATTCAAAATCTGGCAGTCGTTAAAAAATTCGGTGCAGAGTGGCTGGCGTCAATTCGTGCGGCACTGGTTGGTCATCCTGATTTGGCAGAAAAATGGAACACTGTTGCACAAACATACCAGGCATATCATCTGTGGGATGTTGCCAGCACCATGGTAAACGAACCAATATCAGAACGAACACGTGCACAATTACAGGCGGACATGCCGGAATATGAAACATATCTGCCGATGTTTGGTGATGCGGGTGTCGAATTATTGTCTAAACTGCGTGCGTTTATCAGTACTCGCGAACCAATTGATACAGATAATGCACCGGATGCACCACAATCGATTTAATCATCATCAACCCGATAAATCGTATCCAATGTATGGGGCGTTCCGATATAAATCATTGTACCGTTTGGTGATAAAATAAAATCCAATTCACGCAATCGTTCACGCAGGTTTTCACGCTTGGTGGTGGTGTTTGATGTGTTTGGAACCTCGATATCATCACAAATAATCAAATCCGCACGCATGCCGGTTATATTACCGGATATGCCCTGACATACAACTGATGGCTCGCGCAATCCGGGTGGGCGATTTATAGTTATGCAGGTTGATGCCCACTGGGTCTTTTTACCAGGAATCAAATCCGTACACATGGGATGCATTTCCAAGATATGACGAATATGTGCAACCATACGTGTGGCCAGTGCGCTTTCTGCGGATAAAATCAGTATGCGTGTTTGCGGTCGCAGATATAATGTACATGCGGCAAACACCCCTAAAACAGTTGATTTGCCCGAGTGTCGAAACGCCATCAGCAATCCACGTCGGGGCGCATTTTGATAAACATCCGCCAAAAACTGCATCATTTTATAGTGGTGGGATGGCGTAGACAAACCCAAAACGGCGTTCCATTGGTCTAAAAATTTACAAAAGACCGTAGTCGTCGCTGAGTTCGACGTCTGCGGGTTCGGTAATAGAACCATAATCGTTCACCAGTTTTGGCAAAGCCCCCGACAACACGGACAACAAATTGTTGTACAATCCCACGACACCGCCACCACCTAATTTGTCTTGAATAACCTGCATGTTATATTGCAAGAATTGCATTACTGTGTCATGTGTATTTGACCATGCCGCCAAATCTTCATCAACCGCGTTAAAATCACGAAATGCCTCTAATAAAAAATTAAAGTCTGCATTTAAATCTTCTGGGTCGATTTTGGATGTAGGCTGGTAATCAACCACACGCGACAATGATATATGACGAAATATATCAATTTGCACCCCTGTTTCGGGTGCCACGGCCAATATAACTGTACCACCAGAAAAATCATCATTGATGATAACCGCATACTTGGCATCGTCCAGTGTTTCATCCGCAATTGCAACGCGAACGTCCGCATCTTGAAAAAAAGGAAATGCAAATGCATATTCTGTCGTCACACCATCGGATATATAAGAAATCTTGTACATATATCCCCCCGTATTCATCCAACAATGTTATCAAACCGTGACAGGATAGATTTTACCAAATTTGGTTTCTTGGCACGCGTGGCGTTTAATTTTTCAATGTTTGTGCGACGCTTGGCATCATATGGTGCACTCGTTTCACCTTGGATACGGTTTAACACCGCATCTTCGGTCATGCCGCGATTTGTCATACCGCCGGCACCATATTTTGCACGTTGGGCGGCCAACGCTTTTTTGACCAGGTTTGTTTTGGTCTTTTCGTCTTCGGCCATTTGCGCCAAAATTTGTTTACGCGTTGTAGACGCCTGTTTTTTGGCATCTTTATAGTCTAATATTTCACTGACGTCAGACACTAATTGTCCCATGTTATTCCCCTATTGTTTTTTATTTGTTAAACTGTATAAAATCCACGCACCGTCACAGACAGCACTGTCACCGGTAATGAATCCGAGCCTTCAATCCGCCACAATGGTGTGGTGAAATTGCGCACTGTCCCCAGTTGATTCACCGACACATCCCCTGTAAAACCAGACGCCCCGGACGCATAGATATCATTTGGCAACTGTACGCGATGTCCGTTTATAAACAGTGATTTTGTATTTAATACTCGTGCGGTTATTTTACGTATACGTGCATTTACTGCATCGTGTCCACCACCCCGCAAAGGTAATGCGGCCGCACAAAATGCAAACGGCTGATTATCCGCGTCAGATAATGCGTTGGTGGAAAATCGTTCTATTGCATATGTATTACCACGATGTACAACAACATATGTTTGACCGTCAACAACGGCAACAGATTTAAATTCGCCATTTGTATCATATGTTCCCCATGCAGAAATCCCCAGTGCGGAATTCTGATTCAATACCGCCATTTTACCGTTGTCCAACACAACAAATAACTGGTGCGTCCGGTCATTATATGCGATATCAATGGGCCCGCGCATTAAATGCTTGGCCAGACTGCACAAATCTGTGGCGTTATACTTTTCGCCCAATTCATCCAGATTCAATTCACGAATATCACGACCATTTGCAGAAATAAATACAGTCGCACCTTCTATCTTTTGCGGTGGCAGATACCGCGATGCCATAGACCCGACCGACGTATGCTGTTTAATGTCAACGGATGCAGGCGTCAATGGTTTATTCGAAATTGCCCACTCGCCAACAGATGTCAGTATTTGCAAATTGTCACTGCTGACAACAGTACATATTTGCTGGCGCTGTTGTGATAACAGGGTAATGAAAATGGCCTCGTCATCCAGGCCGGTGCCAACATTAAAATTATTATGACGTCCAACCTGGGACAACCATACACCACTGGGCCATGCGCGTGAACCACCATAGACTAATCTATCTTGGTGAAATGTGATACTGCACGGCCAACCGCGACGATTGCTAAATGCACCTTCGCGCCAATCGGTGACTGGGGCAGACGGCAATGTATATCCACCATTGATATATGCGGTTGCATGCGTTGCATCTGTGACATCTGTGATACGCCACTGTTTGCCCAGCATGGATATACGAACACCAACACTGTCAGATGTCCAGAAATCAGAACTGGTTGTCAATGTCGCATAATTATTACCACCGGCATTGGTTGATACAGTTATCTTTATTCCGTCACTGTCATCAAACCGCATGAACGGCATGTTGACATCCATATTTGCATCATCGCGTGCAAATTCATATACAGAAACCCCGAACACACCATTTTCACGGCGCAAGATACGCGGCTGAAAATCCGGATGCACAAAAATCATCGTACCAAAACGCTGGGCATATTGCAGATTTGGCAATGCGGATTCCGGCCACGGAACAATCACATCATGCACCAAATCTTCACCATCATATATGCACAGGTGCCCCGGCGATAATACCAATAAATAGTTTTCTTGTTCACTGACAGAAAAAGGTATCAATCGTGAATTTTCATACAAATCTGTCACATGCACCAATCCGGCACGACGTGCCAGACCACCGCCTGACAACACATCCATATTGTGCAATCGGGATAAACCATTGATGCTGTCGCGCGCATAAAATTCAGGTGCGACTTCGCCATTTGCAAATGACGTTTGTGTTTTTATAAAATTTGCCATGTCTTAAAACCGTGCGTTTATTAATGAGAAGTTTTCTATTTCGCGACCCGCGGACGTAGTACTGTCAATAAATCTGGCAGATTGCAATTCTGATTCATACAATGATGCCAACATACGAAATACTGTCTGGTCACCGGTTAATGGGATACATAATTCCATCGCCAGTTTTGCCACCGCCAATGATACAAAATAACTGGGGAACGCATCTGGGGCAACACGCGTGATGGCGGTAATGGAAATCTTGTCAGTATTGCAAATAATCCGATTACCAATAATTTCACCAGGACAACGCAGTATGCGCAACACATCTGTCGGTATCAGAAAATCACCATCGGTATTGCGCACCAAATCATATTGACGCGCGGCAAAACGCCACGGATGGGTCGCCAGCAACGCATCTGTCACAGTATCAAACAATGTGCGACATAATTTCGCCGCGGCGGTATCATCCATCAATGATTGAACTGGTTCTTCGCCGATTTTCAGCAACGCCATTGAACATAAATCTATTTTTGTCAGCATATTTCCCCCATGATTTTATAAAAAAACGGGACGACATAAGTCGCCCCGATGTATTAAAAGCCTTGTTTTAAGACAGTGCAGCAACTGTCACCGCAGATGTAGAAACTGCGACTTTTTTAATTGCGGTATTATCCGAACCATTGATGATAATAATATCACCTGTATTCATCAGTGTTTTGACGTTATTAAAGTAGCCGGATGCAATAATCGTTGCCAATGTTTCATTTGCTGAATAATGCCACAATGTGAAACCATTTGCATACGCGATTACGGACAAATTTTTATTTTGAAATGCCATAGTTATATCATCCTTTGGTTAATTATTCTGATTCTTTTTCTGCTGTTGTATCACTGTCTTTGCATTTAACGCGAACAATACCGACATTATCAATCAAGACCGCACCCTGGGACATACTGTTGCTGATAAAGTGCGCCGCACGTTCACCATGCCATGAAATATCTGTTTTGACTTCTTGGCCACATGCGTGTCCAACCGCAGACGAGTGATATATAAAGCAATCACGATTATCGCCAGATACCGGCAATCCATTATGCAACAGCCATGTAATCCCCAACCATTTCTTGGATGCGCCACCAGATACCAACGGCAATGCATCACCGACATAATCCGCAGATACAAATTCATCCATAGATAACAACTGATTCCACTGGTGCACACCAACAACTGCAAAACGGCGGCCATCATCCGGAACATCTTTTGCATTTAATTCCTCAATCGCTGACAAAATAACACTTTTAGATAAAGCGGTTGAATAATTGCCAACACTGGCGGTTGCATTTTTCATTGCGTCGATAATTAATTCATCAGTCTTGCGACCCAATGCATATGCACCGGCGGACGCAACAACACGACGTTCATCAACATTTGTCTTTAATTCATCCAACGCGTCAACCCAATCACCGGCATAATAATCTTGCAAGATGCACTCAACCGGGGTGTGGTTCAGATTCATCACCGGCACAATACCATGACGTGATTTCGTACTGGCCGTGCCACGACCAATTGTTTGAAACGTTGTAGACGCACCCACAACACCAGATTTACTGCGAACTGTTGCGCGCAATTTCGTACCCATCTGTTGGTATGCCAGATGCACATCTGCCTCAAACTGCTTTATAAAAACATTATCTATTGTTGTAGACATTATGTATTTTTCCTTTCTTTGATTAAACAAAAACAGGCATGCGAATTGCATGCCATCTAAAAACATTGCGACACGGTTATGTGATAAAATATCACGCCGAAAACGCAATAACACCTGGATCCGAATACGGATTGTCCAATAAAAAATTCAGTTGCACTGTGAATTTATGCAACTGAACTTTTCTAAAAAAAAATCCCCACAGTTGTGGGGATTTTATATTATTTTTTCTTTGCGCATGTTTTTTTTGCACAAGGCTTTTTTGCCGCAACTTTTTTTGCTGCTGGTTTCGCTGCTACTTTTTTAACAGCAACTTTCTTTGCAACTGGTTTTGCCGCTGCTTTCTTAACTGCAACTTTCTTTGCTGCCGGTTTCGCTGCTACTTTCTTAACTGCAACTTTCTTTGCTGCTGGTTTCGCCGCTGCTTTCTTAACTGCAACTTTCTTTGCTGCTGGTTTTGCTGCTACTTTTTTAACTGCAACTTTTTTTGCAACTGGTTTTGCTGCTGCTTTTTTAACTGCAACTTTTTTTGCCGCTGGTTTCGCAGCCGCTTTTTTTGCTGCAGGTTTTACAACTGGCTTTGCAGCAGGTTTCGCTGCTACTTTTTTCTTAATAGAAAATAATGCCATCCTTCTCTCCTTTCATATTTTTGGATAGAACAAATTTTTTTGTTCTTGTTTTATATTTTACATGAAACCCAAAAGTTAGTAAAGAAGAAAGTGCAAATTTTTCTTATGAATACAACTTCTTAAAACCATTTTCAATTTTGCGAACGTATTCTGCATCATGATCACGCCAATATTTTGGGTCGCGCATCATGCGTCGCAAATCATCATCTGTTAAATTTTTTTGCGCGCCACCATCTGTTTCCACCACAGGTTCCATCGATTGCATCATCTTGTAAACGCTTTGGATTCCCTGGGGTGTGGCGCATAATGCATCAAACGCATCTGCAGGTAAAAACTTTTGTCCGAACGCATTAATTGCATTTAATGCATCGTTCATTTTTTCTGTACTGCCAAAGAAATTTTTTAATTCGTTCATTGCTGAATTTTGATTTTGCATATCAAATAAATCTGTCAGTACCGGTGATAAAAATTCAGTTGCGATGTCATAAATTTGTGAAACCTGATTTGATGTTAAACCAACCTTCAAAAATTTTTCACGCAGTTTATTATCATCATCTGCAAACAAATCACATGTTGGATAATCGTTTGCATTTTTTGGAACACCAATTGCACGATTAAATTTTTCACGCGTTGCATCATCAGAGTTACTTGCAGGTACAGATATCATTGTTCCGATTTTTCGTTCCAATTCACAATATGATTTTATCAATGCCTCTGCATTTAATGTTCCATCACTGTTCTTAAATTTTTCTGGAATTTGTTCCATTATTGTTGTCCTTTTGTTTCACGTGATTTGCGCAAGAAGTATATTCCACCTAATGTGAATACTGCCTGCAACATTGTAAATATGTCTGTATCGCCAACCAAATATGCCGCCAACGCCGACAATATACCAATGCCAGATATTATGTATGTGCGATACCCAGACAAGAATCCGCCTTTGATAAATTTAGACATTTTATTCCTATAAATAAAACAGCACATCATCAATGTCTGCGATATATCCAACTGACACGGCCCAATCCGGCAATACTTCGGCACGATGAAAACGTGTTGCACCATTGCAAGAATCGGGCAATATACCATTTACCATCCGCAACGCAGTACGCAGACACATTTTGAATCCGGCATTGTTCACATCAACTGATAAATACTGATGACGCGGCGAAGACACATCCAGCACATCAAATATTGTTTCATCTTCGACAATATCACGCACACTGCGACCGGATGTATGCGCAGCATTTGCAATCATTGATGTCATTGCAGAAACAACACGTAATGATGACGCACATGTTTCGGCATAGACTACGCGTGCGATTTTATATATTACAGCATGAATATCATCTGGATTTTCAACCAATCTGAAATGCATTTTATCCCCCACCTGTTATGAATAAAAAAACGCACGCCAACGCGTGCGAAATCTGACAAACAATCATAAAAAAAATCCACGCGATGCGTGGATATAATTTGTGATGTTTATGTTTCATATATTATCACAAATTACAATAAAAGTCAAGACTATTATTTTTATATACCTATTTCATCACCCCACGCCAGAAAATACTGCGCCCCGTCACGCAATACCAGTGCGCCATCAGCATTGATTTCAATCAATTGAACATCCATACCACGATATCGAACAATTTTATTTAATGCCACCGCCATTGATAACCAACGCGCCCGTACAGATGCAAAGTCGGCCGTCATCCATTTATCCAGCGCACGCATCAAGCGCCCCAGAACATCAGTAATAGATACATCCGCCATATATTCTGATAAACGCGTTGTCTGATACTGCGCAACTGTTGGTTTTGTTGCGATATTTATACCAATTCCAATAATCACAAATGGCCCGGAATATTCAATCAATATGCCAGATACCTTTTTGTTATCAATCAATATATCATTTGGCCACTTTATTTGTGACGCAATACCATACGAAGAAATCGTTTCTGCAACTGCAACCGCAACCGCATATGACAGGCGCGGGTCACGACACGCACAATCAAATATAAAACTGACATACAGATTGCCATGATGCGACACCCATTTACGTTGATACCGGCCACGGCCTGCACTTTGTGCCTGGGCAACAATTGCGGTGTGGTCAGTCGCAGTTCCGGACGCCACCATATTTAAAGCATGATTTTGCGTACTGGGGATTTTATCAAAAGAAATAACCTTATACCCGGCCAAGTTTGTACACCCCATTATCGTTTATTATAAAATCACGCCCATACGTTTTACGTAATCCACAAATTGCGGTATCCACGGTATGTGTTGTTGCACTGGGCGCATAGCCAAGTGCCGCTTTTAAATCTGAACCAGACAGGCCACCTGTCTTGAATAACAATGCGACAATTTGCGCCGGCAACCGTGACAAATGTGCGTTTTCCCCCAATACACGTGTTATAATATCCGTGTTATCCATCGCCCCCATAATCGCGACGCGCAAGTTTTGAACATGTATTGGTTGGGGCAATTGAGCAATCAATAAATCAAAATTAACATCGGCAATTTTTGCATCCGTGTCAATATCCGCGCCAAGTTCCGCCAAAATCTGGCGCCAAACATTGTCAGATGAGAAAATACGAACCCCGGTCAACATATATAAACCATAAAATACGTATTCCTGTTTGTCCAATAAAAAAAGACCGCAATACACCCCAACATTACGGTCAACGTTTCCAAACAAACTTTATATCTTATTGGCGACCGGTGTCGTTCGGATTGTCAATAAACTTGGTAAAGTCCTGAATCTTGGAACCTGTTGAAGACAATATTTTTGAAATACTGTTTGTTGATGGCCAGCGTGGTTGTCCTTCTTTTGACCAACGCTTACTTTTGTTAAATGTCGTTGGATCCAGACCACTGCACTTTGCGAGACCAGAACAAGACATACCATGTTCTGTTGCAAAGCGTTCGATTGCCCGCCATACGTCTTCGTGAGTCATGTTTCTCTCCTCTGTTTTACCTAAATCCTAGGTAGAAAATCTACCATACGCCGATTTTATTACAGCCCCGCCCCATTTTTCAACAAGGACTATTTCCTAGGAAAAACGCCTTAAATCTGGCTTTTTATAGATTTTTTTAGTACAGAAAACCATACACAAAAAATATTTTTGACAAAATGCTTGACAAATAAGATTATCTGTATTATATTTCGAATCGTCAAAAGGACAAAACCTGATGACCAGATACGAAAGTACCTGTGGGGCCCGGGGATTCAGACTCCCTCCTACATTCTCTCTCCTCTGGACCTTGAGCCCCAAAATAAGTTTAGAATGCCCATTTCTTTTTCTCCTTTCCTTCCTTTCGGGGCATTCGGAAATACCGCCGGAAACGGCGGTGTTTTTTGTTTTGTCACATCTGAAAAGAACAGGGGCGCGGCTTGAATAATTTGCCTGCGGCGCACTGGATGCCGGTCGCCACCGGCATGACGACGTGTGTGAAACGATGTGACAAAATCTCGTATTTCCCCTATTTCTCTCTTGCCGTCACACCGGCGCAGGCCGGTGCCCAGTGCTGCGCAGCATAGTCAGACAAAGCCTAACAGTCACCTGCCAAAGGCAATGGCAATTAATCGCACACAAAAATCCCCCATCCGGGGGATTTTTTTATAAATAATACATATACATGAATTATTCTGCAACGGCGTCTGCTGCAACTTCTGCTGCTGGTGCTTCAACAACTTCGGCTGTTTCTTCGACAACTTCTGCAACCGGTGCCTTTACAATGTCAATAACTGTCACTTTGAATACGACATCTTTGCCAGCCAATTCTGCCGCCATATAGTCAGATGGGAAAGTGATGTTAACATCGCGGCTTTCACCCTTTTCTGAGCAAACCAACTGTTCTTCAAAGCCCGGAACGAATTGACCGCTGCCCAACTGTAAAGAATAACCATTTGCTGTACCACCGGCAAACTGTTCACCGTTCAGATAACCTGCAAAATCGATAACAACAGTATCACCGTTTTGTGCAGCAGTTTCACTGGTGCATTTTTTTGCATCGGCATTGCCATCACATGCACCCAATACAACTGCGCCACCCAATACTAATACAGACATAACTTTTTTCATGATTTCCCCCATTGGTTTATTTTCGTTTTGATACCGCACCACTTGTACGATTAGTTGCAGTCTAGCGAAAAAAATACAACCATTTCAACTGTTTTTTAATTAATTTCAATAGAAACATCCATCCGTATATATAAAGTTGCCAGTAATATCACTGCCGACACTATATTGCATGATATAACAGTCTGTAATAGATTTACGAGAATCCTGGCTGGACACAACATATTTATTATTTGATGAGTTCGGCCGAACACCATCCATATCGGACGTATATCCCGGACATTTGTTGCATCCAAGGGTTTCAGATTGGGCGGTTCCATAGTATCCCGCACCACATCTGTATACATTGGTTGTATCACACGATGCATATGGCGCCGGATTCCAGTATCCCGCACGTATTATACCGTCATCATCCGGCCTACCATCAGGAATCCACTTACCACACTCAACGGTTAATGTGCTTACACTTTCAACAATAACCCCATTGGCGTTTCCGGCCTTTCTGTCGTCACAGATTTCGCCAGCAAAACAGGCTATCCCAGTCGCATGACTATTACAAGTCATACACGTTGATTCCACACCATCTGGTATAAAATCCGCACCCGACCAATTACAGCCACAAGCATTGGAATATTCGCCAAATTCACCCCCAATCTCAACACCACCACCAATCTCGCCGCCACCGATACTTGAAGACAGGCCAAATGCAGGAGAAGTAGCACCCAGCAATAATACAGGCATATATATTTTCTTCATTTTCTAATCCCTTTTGTTTTTTGTTAAACAAAAACCACCGAAATCTGGTGGTCGGGAAGTTAGAAAAATCATAATATGAAATGACCCCGTCTGTCTTTGGGCGATGCCCTGTTGTATAACAGACGGCTTCCCGACGGGTACCGTCGGGCACGGCAGGATAAACCTGCGAATTAGATTTCAGCGCAAAGCGCCGTCATATTATGGGATTTTCTAAGTCCCGAAACCGCATCCCTGCGATTTCAGGTACCAGTATAGTTTATAGCCTTGTTAAAAACAAATAAAAAATCCCGCGGTTGCGGGATATAAAACTAATTATTATATACACACCGGAATCCGTATTCACGCATGGTGGCACCCTCGGCCTCTATCCTATAATCAAAGAACGGTGTCGGACGCATTGCATCAAACGATGGTCGGTCATATACCATTACAATGCTGTCGGCATTGCGGCCACAAACACGCTTCATTTCATAGTCTGCAACCTTGGCCAATATTGTACGCGTATCACCATCAACATCCATGCCATCCGCATTTTGCATCAGGCGCAGGCGCATCTCACGCAAATCGGTATTGCCCAACAATATCTGAACACGAACCATGGCGCCACGATATTCCTGCCACCGGGTTTCCATACGTGATGTGTTCCAACGATTGCTGTTTTGTTCTTTTTCTTCGGCAGTCTTGGGTTTATATGTATCAATATTTGCATATTGATTATCAGACTGCATAAACGTACTGCTGCGTTCATTATACAATGGCGCATCTGCCCCACCCTGGGCAAAATCTGTTGTATTATATGGCGCATCATTTCCAGAATTACATCCGGCCAGCGCAAACATACCAATTAGTGCAAGAATCAAAGATTGCTTCATTATAATCTCTCTTTTTTTTAATTTTATCAAATAAAGCCTTTTGATTCAAGACCCGATTTATGGTAAAATTGTATCAATGACGAATATTGTTTTGGAATCTTTGTTAAAGCCACTGGAAGAATTCTATAAACCTAAATTTGTAGAAGAAATCGCCATTAATCACGAGGGCGAGGTTTGGATGCGTCTGCATGGGGCACCGGTGCCATGGGTTGCATACAGCGCACCCGTATTGACCAAACAATATTTGATTGATTTAATTCACACAATCGCAAACATTTATGATCGGCCGTTTAACCCGACACATGGGATTCCCGTGGTGTACGCAACATTACCCGGCAACCATCGATTTACCGCAATTGCAGGCCCAAATGTTCAATATGACGAACGCGATGTGACAGGTGGTGTGGCGCTGAATATCCGTGGTGGCGGTGTGGCTGAAACCAGTTTTGAAAATTATCACTTGAAACGTGGTGAAAACTTGCTAAAAGTAAAACCACGTGAAAACGTACGCCCTGACGACCCGTATGAACGTTTAATGTCGGCAATAAATGACGGCAGTCCGATTCTTATCAGTGGTGCAACCGCCACCGGTAAAACAACGTTTTTGAACCATATGCTGACGTTGATTGACCAAAACAGCCGTGTCATTACGGTCGAAGACGCACGTGAAATTCGCGTTCCGCAATTAAATCGTGTGCATTTTGTGCTGTCGCGTACTGAACAGAACAATAATTTTAATTATGCACGATTGCTGGACTTGGTTGTTCGTATGACACCGGATGTTATTATCGGCGGTGAAATATCAACCGACAACGCATCGGTTTTGTGGGAAATGTTGGGAACAGGACACGACCATTTCTATACCACAATTCATGCCGAAAGTGCCGATGCCGCATACGCTGCATTTGCAGACCGTATTCTGCATACCCAGCCAGCATATGACCGCGAAGATTTAATTCGTGAAATGAAAAAAAAGATTCGTGTTGTACAACTGTCGCGCGATGGCGCCCTGCGTGCAGTGACCGAGGTTGTATAATCTAAAACCTATATACAGATAAACAAAAGGATAAAAAAATGGAATATCAACTGGACAAAGAAAAAATACAAGAACTGGTTAAACAACTTGATGAACAGTATGGCGAAACTGTATTGAGCCCAGATGGTTATAAAAGCCCCGAAGAAATGCAGGCGCTGTTAAAACACAACGAACACGCAAAACTTAAACATGCCGAACGTCGTGAAATGGAACGCATAAACGAACCCGGTCTGATTTCAAAATTCAAAAATGGAATCAAGAAATTGTTTGGATTAAATCAGGTAAAACAAAAACAAATTGAACAAAATCAACAAAATGTCAGATAAATAAAATCGCCCCAAACGGGGCATTTTTTATTACATAAAATTCTGGGGATTAACATCAATTTTTATCCGAATATTCACCGGCACACGTACAGATTCAATCCATTTTTTTACAATCGGTTGCAAATTGGCCGTCGCACCACCTGATACCAGGAATCGCATACGATACCAATTGCGTATCTGATAAACCTGGGCGGCGATTGGCCCCATAATGCGCCCACCATTTAAAACAGGGGCGGCCGCCGCCAAATCCGCACAGAATTTTTGCAGGACGGGTTCTTTCTGTCCTTCTATAATCAATGCGATTAACTGACCAAATGGTGGCATTTTTGCGGCGCGACGTCCAGCCATGTCAGTTGCCATAAACGTATCGCGGTCACCCGCACAAATTGCCGTTAATACCGGATGATCGGGCTGATACGTTTGCAATAAAACACGTCCTGGCAATTGGCCACGGCCGGCACGGCCGGCAACCTGAAACAATTGCTGAAACGTGTGTTCGGCGGCCCGAAAATCTGTACCAAACAATCCCATATCACTATCCACAACGCCAACCAGTGTCAGGTTTGGAAAATGATGACCCTTGGCCAGGATTTGCGTACCGATAACAATATCTATTTCACCGTTTTCCAATTTATGAACCAGTCGTTCCAGGCTTTGACGGCTGGTAATTATATCACTGGACACCAATGCGGTTCGCGCCGTTGGGAAACGGACGGCCACTTCCTGCTCTATTTTTTCCAGCCCCGCCCCACGCATTGAAATCGCGCCACCACAGTTTGGGCAAACCGACGGCAATGATTCCATCCGGCCACATATATGACACATCAATTTACCGGTGCGCCGATGATATGTCATACCCGCTGTACAGTCAGAACATGTCGCCACCCATCCACATTTTTTGCACTGTGTAATCGGGGCAAAGCCACGCCGATTTATAAACAGCATTGATTGCCGCCCCTGACTTAAATTCTGTTCAATTTCTGTACACAATGGTGCAGACAAGAATCCGGTCTGTTGTGACAGATTGCCATCCGCATCCTTTATTTCATACGTGTCCGGACGATTTTCGCGCAAATCGATTGTTTCAATTGTTGGCAATTGCGCCCCACCAAATCGTGACGTTAATTGCAAATGCATGTATTTACCCACCGCCACGTTTTGCAATGTTTCCGCAGATGGCGTCGCACTGGCCAGGATAACAGGAAATCCTGCAATTTTCGCACGCAGTACGGCCATGTCACGTGCATGATAATTGCCCATATCTTCTTGTTTATATGATGTATCATGTTCTTCGTCCACGACAATCAGCGACAAATCTTGCCATGGCAAAAACAATGCACTGCGCGTGCCAACAACCATGCGAATTTTACCATTTAATACCCCGCGCCAGATTTCACGGCGACGCACGGCGGTTAAATTACTGTGCCACACCACCGGTGGTGCACCAAACCGTTTTGTGAAACGTGTCATAAATTGCGCAGTCAATGCGATTTCTGGCATCATTAACAATACAGACCCACCACGATTATATGCACGCAGGGCAGAATCAAAATAAACCTGGGTCTTGCCACTGCCCGTGATACCGTCCAACAAGAACACATGAAAGCCCCCTGTATCTATTGCCGTGGCAATTTGATTGGCGGCAGATTGCTGGCCATTGTTCAGTGTGACAGCACCGGTATCTGTATAATTATATTCAAACGCATTATCAGTGACAGCACGCGCATCAGTTGGGGCCAGCACCCCATTTTTTATCATCGTACGCACGACTGACGATGAAACATGGGCAATATTTTGAATATCAGACGCGGACATTGCCGCACCATCATTTGATGCAAATGCATCGGCCACAGCCTGACGCGACGCAGTCATACGTACGCCGTCTGTTTGAATATAAGAATACAATTGTTCAACACGCGGCGCAGAAAACGCATCTGGCACATTAACAATTAATTTTAATACCGCGCCCGGTGCCATCAATGTCCAAGATGACATTTTCTGAATCCACTGTAAATCTGCAACAGACAGTTTTTTATCAAACACATGCGACACAGGTTTGATTTTATTTTGTGGCAGGCCACTGTCCCCAAATCCCCAAACAACGCCAATATACGGGCGATTCATAACCGTGACGGCAACAAACGTACCCAAATCCGCCACAGACGTCAGCCGGTAATCATAACCGGAATTTATAACGTTTGGGATTAATACCTTTACAACATCGCCTGAATTAAACATGATTATTAAAGTACTTGTTTTTTTCCTTTTTTTCAATACCATTTATATCAGAATCCAAAGGGGCAAATACATGTGGAAATATTTTTTTGAAACATTAAACGCAATGTCGTATTTAATCGTGTTTCCACGCCTGCGGCGGTGGTTTCAGGTTGAAAAACTGTTTGATTACAAAAATAAATTAAACGCACTGTATGCCAAATATCCATCCCTGCGTCATGCGCACATGAAAATGGCCAAGGGTGGTGGCAGTCTGGCATTTATATTTGATAACAAGACTGTGTTCAAGGTTCGTAAAAAACACTTGAACGACGATTCTGCCACGCGATTTGAATATGAAAAGCGCATAACAGACGCTATTGCCCCCGTGTCCCCGGTTTCTGTGCCACACATTGACATTGTTTCCAGTGGTGGTTATCTGTTTTATAAAACTAAATTTATTCCCGGTGTAAATTTAATGTCGGTGCCATTGAAAAAAATTCGCGCAAATCGTGAAAAATTAGCCACTCAATTGGCCGATGTAATTTATGCAATCCATAATGCAAAATATCCCGAATTATCTGATTTGCACGATGCGGCCGCAAAACAGCGCGGAACAAACGTCGGTCTGGTACATGGCGATATGTGCAGTAATATTATTGTAAATCCAAACACAATGGATATCGCCGGCATTATTGATTGGGAGTGGTCAGGCTTTGACACATTAAAGCGTGAATTTAACGGAATATATCATGTGCGTAAGAAAATGCGCCTGACGGATATTGGGCCATTGGTTATATGGAATTATTATAACCGGACAAAAAATCAGAAATAGATTTTTATATTCCTTCAATAAAAACCTTGAAATATAACTGCTTCATATGGCGCCATGCAATCTTTAACGGATTACGGGTCAAGAACCAATCCACATATTCGCGCCCAAATTCCATGTATGCAGATTCAATCAGCATATCACGCAATGCGGGATCTATATGATTAAACACGTATAAAAATTGCCGCCCCAGTGCACCACGACACCGCACAAAAGACAACTTTTTCATAAACGGCATGTCACGACGATACAGCGTCCGAATCTGGTTATATACACCACGACCACGTGTTGTATATAATCCGGCCCAAGTATGACCGTTTTTATTCAAGGCAACGGTAAATCCCTTTTCATATAAAAATGTGACCGCACCCTTGTCCGCCAGTTTTGTCACACCACACATAAATTCATCAAACCATTTTGTGCAAAATACTGCGCGCGACAATCCGATAAACCACGATTGAATATACGATAATTTTGAATTAGTTTGACGTACCATGCCAAACGCATCCGTACCAAAAGATTCCATCTTTTCAAATTTATCCGCCAATGACGTCACAGGCCCATATACAGAATCATTTAACAAATACACATATTCATAATCATCCAGAATACCGGCATCACGCGCGTATAGATATGCACGCTTGTACGATCCCCAATCATATTCACCATGTCGCACAGACATTGCGTGGATAACATATGGCGCAACACGTGCCAGTTCTGATTTTGGGCATTCGCTGTCAAAGCATAAAATCACATCGCCAAGGGCTGCCAACTGGGATACATAGAATACAACAGCAGGACTGATTTGGTTCGTTTTACTGTATCCTGCAAATAAAAACAGACGTTTCTTCATGATAAAAATTATACTATGCGCCCAATATTTATTGCAAGGACAAAACTAATATTTTTATTGACAAACAATTATTTTTGTGTTATAAAATATTTTGTATTACAATAACACATCCACAAAAAGGAAGAAACGTCATGGCAAAAGCTGTAAAGGAAACATTTGTAGAATTTCAAGAATATATAATGCAGATATTCACACACAAATTCCCACCAAAAGGCACAGGTTTTATTTTCTTGAACGCATTTGACACATACAAAGAAAAATGCAGACAAGAAGGTAAATCTATCGACAGAGCCGGCGAGCAAATGTTATTGCAATACGATTACACACCAGAACGCGAAGAATTCTTGATTACAAATACGAAATTTTATATTAAACACATCCTGCGCAATGTGGATCAATCACATACCTTCAGTCCGTTATTCTTGGAAAAACTGACAAATAAAATTTCAGAAATGTTTTCCTATTACATCATGCACAAGTATCAAATCCCAGAAAACGGAAAATCCAGAAACAAATTTCGCCTGAAAGTCCGGGAAGAAATAAAGAAAATACTGTTTGATAACAATTCATATATTGCGCAATTACAAGAATCCCAGAAACAAAATCGTGAATTGCGCCAAAAGCCAAAATCTGAACGCAAACAAATTGCACGTGAAAAACAGCGCAATGCGGCACAGACTGCATATAACTATACCAAGCAAATCAACAGCATATTCTTAGACGCGCAAAATACACCACGTAAAATGCGTTAATCAATAATCTGACCTACATCATCATCGGTTGGGACATTATTGATTAGAATATCGGCAGTGTACTGGGTTCGAAACCAAGTTCGCTGCCGTTTTGCATATTGGCGTGTTTTAACAACCCAATTTTCAATACATGTATCCCTATCAATTTCACCACGCAAATACGCGCACAGTTGCGCGGCACCAATTGCACGATTTGGATTTTGACGTGTGTCAATGATATGCTGTGCCTCAGCCACCGCGCCACCGGATATCATTTCCGGGATACGCGCCGCAATGCGACCCGCCAATATATCCGTGTCTGGATTTATCAATATTGTTGTTGGGCGCGGTACAATTGCCCCAATGCGTGGATTGGACTGAAATTCAGTTATATGATGACCGGTTTGTAAAAAAACCTCGACCCCGCGGGATATACGCTGGGGGTCTGATGCCGTAAAATCATCAGGCAACATTTTTCGGGCGGCATCTATATCCGTGGCCACCATTTGCCGGGCGCGCCGGCGCACATCATCAGATATTTCCGGCATTGGGGATATTCCATTTAAAATCGCATTTATATAATATCCCGTGCCACCTACAAATATTGGGATGCGGCCTGCGTGGCGGGCGGCATCATATTCAACACGCGCCAAATCCAAGAAATCTGCCACACTAATTTGTGAATCTAAATCAAGGATTGAAAATAATCTGTACGGTACACCATCAATTTCATCTGATACAGGGCGACCTGCGAACGGACTGGCCGAAATGTTTTCAATACCGCGATATATTTGCACACTGTCACAATTTATAATCGTCCCCCCCACGCGTTCGGCAATTTCATGCGCAAAAGATGATTTTCCTGATGCGGTTGGGCCTGTAATAATCAAAGATTCATAATTCATTTCAAGAAAAATTATAAATGCGCCAAATGTAAATTTCAATTGTAATATTAAAAATTATGGTGCTACAATACACCTGTCCAATTATTAAAAGAAACAAAGAAAGGAAATAAACTATGTCAAAAGTAAGAGTAGCAATTAACGGTTTTGGTCGTATTGGCCGCTTGGTTTTGCGTGCAGCATTGGAATCTGGCCGTGATGATATTGAATTCGTGGCGGTAAATGATTTGGCACCGGCCGAACAAAATGCATACTTGTTGGAATACGATTCGGTACACGGTAAATTGCCGATGGATGTTGAACTGGATGGCGACACAATCATTGTTGGCAACCAGAAAATCAAATGCATTGCAGAACGCGACCCGGCAAAATTGCCATGGCGTGATTTGAATATCGATGTCGTTATGGAGTGCACAGGTCTGTTCACCGCCGCTGACAAGGCACGTGTTCATCTGGAAGCTGGTGCAAAACGCGTATTGGTATCTGCACCATCTGCGGGGGCCGACGCAACAATCGTATACGGTGTTAACCAGGATACATTAAAACCAACAGATTTAATCGTATCAAACGCATCATGCACAACAAACTGCCTGGCACCGGTTGCCAAAGTATTGGATGACAAATACGGCATTATTTCAGGCTGGATGACAACAGTTCACGCATACACTGGCGACCAGCAATTGTTGGACAAAAACCACAAAGATTTCCGTCGTGCACGCGCGGCAAACCTGTCCATGATTCCGACCAGCACCGGCGCAGCCAAGGCAATTGGTTTGGTTTTGCCGAAATTGGCGGGTAAATTGGACGGTATGGCAATTCGTGTACCGACCCCAGACGTATCGGTTGTTGAATTGGTTGTAAATCTGGAAAAAGATGCGACAGTTGATGGCATAAACAATGCAATGAAAGACGCGGCATCACGCACATTTGGATATAATGACAAACCATTGGTATCAATTGACTTTACACATGACGCGCACAGTTCAATCTTTGATGCCGGCCAGACCAAGGTCTTGGGCGACCGCCTGGTACACGTGACCGCATGGTATGATAACGAGTGGGGTTTCTCTAACCGTATGAGTGATACTGCCGTTGCAATGGGCAAGTTGATATAACCCAATCCCCTTCTCTTAGAGAAGGGGTGGCGCATATGCGCCGGGGTAGTGGTAAATGAAATTACCAGCCAATAAAGATTTAAAACAACGCGCACGTGAACTGCGCAATAACAGCACCTTGTCAGAGGTGCTGTTATGGAATATACTGAAAAATAAGCGCGCATATGGTCTGGATTTTGACCGCCAGAAAATTATCGGAAATTACATTGTGGATTTCTATTG
>CAZJGX010000004.1:0-25937 GCA_964545825.1 uncultured Muribaculaceae bacterium | reverse complement strand
TTCAAAACCTTTTCCAATTTTGAACGCAGTTTTTTAATATCGTCATATTTTGTAAATTTGCCCTTTTCCGCAATGGATATATCACCGCTTTCTTCGGATACAATCAAGACGGTTGCTGACGACACCTCTGACATGCCCAGTGCCGCACGATGACGTGTACCATATTTCCAATTCAGATTATTTTGTGACAACGGCAATATGCCACCTGCATATGCAATACGGTCGTTTTCAATAATCACCGCCCCATCATGCAATGGCGTTTTATTAAAGAATATTGTCAACAACAATTCACTGCTGATTACGGCATTGATATAAACACCCTTCTTTTCAATTGTGCTTTCATCCAATGTTGATGGAAAAACAATCAATGCCCCCGTGTGCTTTGCAGACATATATTCCACGGCACTGACAATCGCATCCAATGATTTTGTATCAGGCTTGGCCCCAATACCGCCACGTCTTAACACACGACGCCATCCGTCAATATTGCCCAATAATGCCATAAACTTACGCAATTCCGGTTGAAATATAACAATCAAAGACAACGACACAAACAATGCCGTCCAGTGCAAGAACCGCCCCAACAATTCCAAATGCAATGCCGGGAAAACGAAACTTAATCCCCATAACAATGCCAATCCAAACAATCCACGCACCAATTTTTCAGATGATGTGTTTTGTATAAAACTGCGATAAAATATCCATAAAATACTGGCAATCACCAATAACTGTGCCAAGTTAACCCATAAATTCCAATCCATCCACCAATGCATTTTTAATCCCCTTTGTTTTATTTGTTATTCAAAACCCCATCCAGCAATTCTGTTATGGGCGCGTCCAGCCAGTCTGGGTCACCACGCATAGATGGCGCCCCACGCTGTAATGCAGTCTTGCACGGTTCATCATCCGCCAGCCAGTTTTCTAACAAATCACCGGCCAACAATCCGATACCCGCACCTGCAGCCAAACCGATACCACCCGTAAACGGCGCCAATAACAGTCCGATGCCGGTGGCCGACGCAACCTTGCCTGCGACCGCGACCCCAGATATTTTTATATCAGGTTCAGCCAAATTTCCAGTTATTTCTATCGAATTTACAACATTTCCTGTCAGTGACAGTTTTATAC
Organism: uncultured Muribaculaceae bacterium; assembly: GCA_964545825.1. Classification (GTDB taxonomy): domain Bacteria; phylum Pseudomonadota; class Alphaproteobacteria; order Rs-D84; family Rs-D84; genus Enterousia. The sequence continues at coordinate 24,809 of CAZJGX010000004.1, read as the reverse complement.
CGCGCACCGGAACCGTTGTCAATGCCAAGTGCATTGTTTCATCACCCAAATCAACGTCACCAGCCAGCCGTACATTTATCGCATTTGTTTCAACTGCAACACCCTGACGCGTTTCGGCAATCCCGTCACGCAATTTTGTATTTAATGCAACGCATGATATCTTCATCTGGTTGTACTTTTTATCACTGCGGAACAAATCCTGGATACTGTGCCGCAAATTGGTCAAGAAATCTGCCCCATACATATATGACACCAATGCAGAGTGCGCATACCCAGCCCCAATTGAATAAACCTGAACCGGCCCTGTTATGGTTTGCATAACCTCGGTCATGTTGCGACCATTTGCACGAACATACAATTCAATATTTACGGGTAAATCAGAAATAATGTCATTTACCTGAATTTGCTGTAATAATGTACCGATTGAAATATTGCGCCCAGCCGCGCCCACCTGCATATACATGCGACCGGCATTATCGATATCAATATCGGCCCCGGCACGTATCGGCCCGCCACTAAAAACCAACGCCCCATCAACGCGTGCATGATTATTTTTCAACTTTACAGATATATCCACATCACGCAAATTCAAATCACGATACACAATCAAATTATCCGTAATTAATCTGGCATTAATATCCAGCCCCAACAAATCTTTACCATACAGTGGAATATCCTTGAATACAACCAAATCGCGATTCGGACGCCCTTTTCTGCTGGGGGTATATAATTCAGGAAACAGTTCCATCAAATTGATTGATTTAGATTCGATTTCAACATTGTACGCTGTCACTTTCTTAGACCAATCCACCGATCCTGATATATTTAAATTTGTCCCGCGCACAGAAACCGATGACTTACGCAGGGTTAATTTGTTTCTATCAAATCCACCCGCCAAATTAACACTTAACGCCGGCATATATTCCAAATTCAAATTGAACATACGTCCAAATGCCGCGATATCAGGAATATCGCCCTTTATCTTGAAATCTATCGGGGCACGACTGGTACCCTCTAATGCAATATTTGCAATCAATGCGTCACCGCCGGTTGCAAAAGCGATTCGCACAGGATAAATCTTGCGTTCTGCATTATATTTTGAATAAGACATAATAAACGGATACACATTATCATCATCTTTTATCCAACCGGTATATTCACGTTCATCATCTTTGGGCACATATCGTACAGAAAATCCAGATATTTTATAAGTTTCACCAAAAACGTTTGCAACCAAGTTTCGAACCTGAACCCCACCAAGTCCTGGATCTTCAAACGGAAATTCCGGCTGAACAGAAACCTTTTTTTCATCCACATCATCGCCATTATCTGATGCATCATCTACATTTTTATCATCCACCGATTTGTCGGCATCAACATCACCATCTGAAAAAGGCATAACAGAATATTGGCCATCCGCATTTTTCTCAATAGATACTGTTGCATCATAAATACGTACATTTTGAATCGTTGGATGATCCCGGAACAGTGACAATAAATTCAATCGGACATCCACCTGTTCGGCACTGAACGCATATTTTTCCGACGCCCAATCAGCATTTAAAACACGCACCTGACGCAATTGAATTCGTGGCCGCAGCGAAAATTTCCAAGACACCGGCCCGTCAATTTCTACTTCCAGTCCTGTTGCCCCACGCAACACCGCCAGAACATCCCCACGCAATGTTTCCAGATTAACCTGACTAAGTGCGACAAACAACGCGATACCCAGCCCAATTATAAACAGGCCGATTATCCGCATTATCATAAAGAAGGAACTTTTTTTCTTTATCGCCATTTTGTTGCCGTTTTTTTATGGTATCTGAAATTCCATAAACCTTATCACCGGTTGCATAAAATCAGGCACTGTTGCACGCAATGTTATCATGCGTCCCGATGTTGGATGCTGAAATGTTATCTTATATGCAAATAAAAACAAGTTGTTTGTATTCAGCATTGCATCTATTTCACCACCAGATTTTACCGCACCACCATACAGGCTGTCGCCAACAATTGGCGCATTTAAAGAAAACGCGCTATGTACACGCAACTGGTGCGTACGGCCTGTTTTTGGCATAAACAAAACCCATGACAGATATCCCGCAGCATTTGATAAAACACGATATTCCGTAATTGCCCGTTGTGGACGCTGGCCGGTGCCATCATCAACACGGATGGGACTGTCAAAAACACGTCCCTTGGCCATGTAATTATCAATTTCGCCACGCGGTGGTGTCACACTGCCCCGCAACAGTGCCAAATATTCTTTATGCGCGGTCTTGTTCTGAAACTGCGCCGCCAGACTTTGCGCCGCACGCTGATTTTTCGCAACCACCAATATACCGCTGGTTTCCCTATCAATGCGATGCACCAAAGAAATCTTGTCATACGGAAATAATGCCGCCGCCATTTTATCCACAGACTTTTTTATCCCGGTTCCACCCTGAACCGCCAGACCTGCCGGCTTGTTAAACGCAACAATATCATCATCATTATGGATTATACATTTGCGCAGCATTTCTAAATCAGCCAGCGAAAACCGTTCACCACTTTCCGCCTTTTGTTGTGGCCGCGCCGCATATCCTGCAATTGTTGGCGGCACACGGATGCTATCACCGGCACGCAAAACCTCGTGCCCATGACAACGTGATGAATTAACACGAATCTGCCCACCACGACATAATTTGTAAAATTCACGTTGCGGCAATGATGGAAACCGACGCATGAACCAACGCATCAGTCTTATGCCATCTTCGGTTTTTGAAACAATAATAGGTTCGGCCATAACAGTCCCCCATGGCGAATAAAATTATTCGCCAAATATAATCTGGACAATATTCTTACCATCCGCATCCGTACAGCGCCCGGACGCCCCCCCCTCTTTATTGCCAGACAATTGATATCCAACAGAATCCTGCCATGCCTTGGTCACCAATGCCCGACAGTCAGATTGGCTCAATCCATTAATCGACACAATAAATTGACGTGAATTAGATGGATCAACCGACAATTCATATGTACCACCATATGGGTTTTTATTCTTCATACCAATTGCACCAAATATCGTTGCATTATCAATATGCGAAAAATCATCATATCCACCCAGCAATTGCCGCACACCTGAAACCATTTGAAATACTTCTTCTTCAACAGTTGCGCGTTTTTGCGTACGCATCGCCATTGATATGGCACCAATTGCCCCAACGGTAATCACCCCCATAATCGCCAGTACCCCCAGCATTTCAATCATAGAACGTCCTGATTCTTGTTTCATGGTTGTATATCCTCTTATTTGCTATTTAGTTTTTATTATAATATCATATTTGTCATGAATATTCAATTTTCAGATTTGATAGAAAACAGTCCCAACGCCCCGGGCGTCTACAAAATGTATGACCGGGACGGTACCCTGCTCTATGTGGGCAAGGCCAAGAATCTATCAAACCGTTTAAAACAATATCTGGACATATCAAAACTGGAACTGCACAAGCAAATTATGCGTCCTTTGGTCGCGCGGGTTGAGTGGGAAACAGTCCCCACAGAATCGGATGCATTGGTGCGCGAACAAGAATTGATAAAGAACCTGCGCCCAAAATATAACATCATGCTGACCGACGGGAAAATGTACCCGATGATTGCGCTGACCAATTCTGAATATCCACGCCTGTTAAAATTCCGTGGAAAGATATCCCAACGTCGGGATGTATACGGCCCATATCCGTCTGTATCGGCATTAAACGAAACAATTAAGACAATTCAAAAAGTATGTCAATTACGCACATGTACCGACACGTTTATGAGAAACCGTGCACGTCCATGCCTGCTGCATCAAATTGGCCGATGCAGTGCCCCATGCACTAACCCGCAACCAGACTATGCAGCCAATGTACAACTGGCGCGCAGAATACTAACCGGGGACAGTGAACCGATTGTGGCAGATTTATCAAAACAAATGCAAAAATATGCATCTGAAATGGACTTTGAATCGGCGGCGGTTATGCGCGATAAAATTGCGGCATTAACACACACATCAAATCGCGGTATACAGCGGTCACGTGCACATAGCGCGAATTTTGATTGGCAAAATACTGTTAATCAACTGGAATCTTGGCTGGGAATAAAAATAAATCTCGCGGGTGTATTTGATAACTCTCATTTATTTGGAAAAAGTCCTGTTGGTGCCATGATAACATTTGGTCACAATGGATTTGAAAAATCGGGATATCGCCACTTTAAATTGCAAGACGCCGCACGTGCCGGAAACGATATCGCCATGATGTCGGAATTTGTTGGACGCGCCGTCGAACGCGGCCCGAAATTGGATTTGATAATCGTGGATGGCGGCCCCGCACAATGGAATATCGCACACAGACGTGCGGGGGCAATACCCGTACTTGGCGTGACCAAGGGCGAAGTTCGCGATGGTGATGAACACTTTATAATGCCGGACGGTTCAGTATGCCGTGACCTGGCCAAAGATTCCCCACTATTTTTATTATTACGCGCCGTCCGGGACGAGGCACATCGTTTCGTTATCACATACCACCGCACTGTACGGGCAAAGACAGTCACCGCATCCGTACTGGATGAAATCGAAGGCATTGGCCCAACACGCAAACGCGCATTATTAAATCATTTTGGCACCACGCGTAATATTGCCGACGCATCATTAGACGCCCTGTTAAAGGTACCAAAACTGGGCAAAGCCGCCGCAGAAAAAATATATGCCCATTTCCACACAGATGTGGTATAATGAACACATGAAAAACAAAGGAGAAAACATGAAATTTTTTGTTAACTTTTTATCCGCATTTCGCATTTTTGCGGCATTTGCGATAATCCCTGCATTGATGTTTCAACTGTATTGGACAGCATTTATTCTGTTCGCATTTGGCGCAATATCCGACTGGTTTGATGGATTTTTGGCACGCAAATATAATGTATGCACCAAGGTTGGCGGCGTCATGGATCATATCGGTGACAAATTGTTGGTTGCAAACACATTGATTATGCTGTCCGTTATGATGCCGGTATGGTTTATCGTTATCCCGACAATTATAATGATTGCACGCGAATTGTATATCAGTGGCCTGCGCGAATTCTTGGGCACACAAAAAATGGAAATGCCGGTACCCAAGGCACGCTTTTCCATGGGCAAAATAAAGACCACATTGCAAATGATTGCAATTGCCGCATTTATGTTGATGTTCGCAATAACAGTATTGATTACCCCCAGCACCACAGGACGCATTTGGTTATATCTGATTACATGGTTGCCACAAATTGGAATCTTTACATTGTGGTTTGCACTGGTTGCATCGGTCTGGTCTGCGACACAGTACACAATTACATTTGCGGAAAAATTAAAGAAAATAAAATAATCATAAATAAAAAAAAGGCCGGTAAATACCGGTCTTTTTTTATACAAAATGTTGTCTTGAATTAAAGCGTATTCTGAATTAACATTAACTTGATATCAGGTGTTCTGATATCGGGGTGTCGAAACCCGTGAAAATGGCGTTCGCATGCGCGAACGAGAAAATAATCTCCAACGGAATAATCCGGTTGGAGGGCTGTGAATAATGCGATTTCGCAAAATAAACACACTATACCATTTTATAGTTTCGAACCTCCAACCGCCTGTTATTCGGCGGTGTTTTTATAACTTAAAAACCAGGAGAAAAAAACTATGAACAAAATTTTAACAACATGTATATTCAGTCTATTTACCATTGGCAACGTGTATGCTGTTAGTATCACCGACCCCGGTGTGGAAATATCATATATATGCGAAGACACAGTAAGTGTAAATATTGAGGGTGGCACCCTAACAACACAAACACCGACATATGCAGAAGATATAGGCAACTGCGCCAATATTCCCATAAAAAGTGACGGCTCGTTTGCCTGTATGTGCTATAGGACATCCAATCCTATATATACCTGCAAATGTAATACCGGATACACAGTTCAAAACCAAGGCACATCAACATGTTCATGCAAGGCAAATGTATGTCCTGCCGGAACTTATTTAAATAATGGAACCTGTATAAATTGCGCCACCGCCACAGGACACACAAGCGCAACATCCGCCCAGGGCAGCACCGCAATAACAGATTGCTATTTACCAACCGGCACCACCGGCGGTGATACAACCGGAAATTATACATATACGGACAAATGCTATTATAAATAAGAACAATAAAAAAATGCGCTATGTGCATGATTTACTGCACATAGCGCGTTTTTTACCCCTGTTTAAAACCATCCTTTTTTGGATGATTTTGTGCCGGCAAATTCGTTTAATAATTTCTTTTGCGCATCTGTTAATTTTGTTGGAATTCGAATCACAATTTCTATATATAAATCACCAAATGATGAACCCCGCCCCGTCGGCATACCATGCCCACGAACACGCAAACGTTCACCAACCTGTGTACCACTTGGTACCTTGACCGACAGTGTTTTGTCATCAATGGTGGTGACCTCTACCTCGCCCCCCAGGGCCAAGGTTGTAAACGGCACATCCATACGCATAATTAAATCTGCGCCTTGACGCACGAATCGCTTGTCCGGACGCACACGCACATCCAGATAAAAATCACCTGATGGTGCACCATTGGCACCTGCTTCGCCCTGCCCGGCCAATCTTAACCGCGTACCATCCTCAATCCCCGCTGGAATTTTTACATCCAATGTACGACTTTTATGAACGGTACCTGTACCATCACACTCGCTGCATTTCTTATCAATCTTATGCCCCAATCCATTGCAATCCGGACACGGTGTTTCAACTGCAAAAAATCCCTGGCGCGCATGAACGTATCCGGTGCCCCCACAACGCGTACATTTCGGCGCAGGTTTTCCATCATCGGTTCCATTGCCATCACATTTGTCGCACTTTACATTTGTTGAAAATTTGACAGTATGCGTTGTGCCAAAATATGCATCTTTTAAATCTATGACAACCTCGTCCAGCAAATCACGACCGGCATGCGCCGCGGCGCCACGTGACGCACCGGCACCGCCATCAAATCCACCGAAACCGAATCCACGCATAGCCTCGCGCAATATATCTTCCATACCGGCGCCGCCACCCATATTAAACTGGAACGCCCCATCACCAAACGGATTGCCTGCCCCGAACGGATTACCACCAAATCCTGCCCCGGCGGATGCACCATTTCCACCGGCAAATGCCGCATTACCAAAACGGTCATATGCCGCACGTTTTTGTGGGTCTTTTAAAATATCAAACGCATTATTTACTTCTTTAAACTTTTCTTCGGCAGATTTGTCACCTGGATTTTTATCCGGATGATATTTCAAGACCAATTTATGATACGCCTTTTTAATATCTGCATCAGACGCATCACGCGCCACGCCCAGTACTTCGTATGGATTCTGATTCATTTTTATTTATCCTGCTTGTTTGCACAAATATATAGTTTTATTTTGTATAAAATTCAAGTCCCTAGAATATAAACCTGACACAAAACACAACCATGGATAGTTTCACTTGCCAATTTTCCATTTTTGCGCTATTAATAAATCACTATGACAGATACAAATACACATACATACGACGCATCAGATATTCAAGTTTTAGAAGGATTGGAACCCGTCCGCCTGCGACCGGGGATGTATATCGGTGGGACAGATGAAAAGGCATGGCACCACCTGCCGATTGAAATCATGGACAACAGTATTGACGAGGCTGTGGCCGGTTTCGCCAAGAAAATTGTTGTAAATCTGATTGATGCCAAAACAATAGAAATCATTGACGACGGTCGCGGTATCCCGGTTGATGAACATCCAAAATATCCCGGCAAATCCGCATTAGAGGTTATTTTAACCACCCTGCACAGCGGTGGTAAGTTTAATAATAATGTATACAAGACATCCGGCGGTCTGCATGGGGTTGGCTCATCTGTGGTAAATGCATTGTCATCTGAAATGATTGTGACAATTTCACGTGATGGATACCAATGGCGCCAGACTTTTTCACGCGGCAAACCAACCAGTACGATGCAGCGCGGGGACGCCACAAAAAATCACGGTACGGCGATACGCTTTACAATTGATGATGAAATATTTGGCACAAATGCAGTATTTAAGCCTGTAAAAATTTATCGTATGGCACGTGCAAAATCGTTCTTGTCACGCGGCGTGCGTGTCCAATGGCACTGTAATCCGGCATTATTGACCGATGATATGAACATACCTGCCGACACAACATTTTACTATCCAAACGGGGTTGCGGATTTCTTGGCAGAAAAGACCGACGCAAAACCACGTATCCTGCCACGCATATTTTCTGGCAACGTTGATTTCCCGGACGGTTCGGGACGTGTTGAGTGGGCACTAACATTTTTGACAGATGAAAACGGGGCCGCATCTGACGATGGATTCTTTTCATCATACTGTAATACAATTGCAACAATTGACGGTGGCACACATGAAAACGGTTTCAAGGCCGCAATTACCAAGGGTATAAAAGCATACGGTGAAAAAGTAAACAACAAATCCGCCGCCACAATCATCAGCGATGATGTATTCGATTCTGTCGCGGCAATTGTATCTGTGTTTTACAAGACCCCCCAATTTTTAGGCCAGACAAAAGAAAAATTATCAAATCCAGAGGTTGCAAGATTTACCGAGGCGGCACTGCGTGACCCGTGGGAAATATTCTTGGCATCCGACCCCAAGACTGCAAATGCGGTATTGGATTTTGTTGTGAATCTGGCGAACGCACGTATCAAGACCAAACAGGTCAAAGATGTTGCCCGTAAAACACCGACAAAACGTATTCGCATGCCGGCAAAATTGGCAGACTGTTCAAAACATGGCGTCGAAGGTACAGAATTATTTATTGTAGAGGGTGAATCAGCGGGCGGTACCGCCAAACAGGCACGTGACCGCGCCACCCAGGCAATTATGCCACTGCGTGGAAAAGTATTAAACGTATTTTCAAACTCTGACGAACGATTCGGCGCAAACAAAGAATTAAACGAACTGATTGATATTATCGGCGCCGGCACCGCCAAGGATTGGAACGAAGACAAATTGCGCTATGAAAAAATCATCGTTATGACTGATGCCGACGTCGACGGCAGTCATATCGCATCACTTTTGATGGCGTTCTTTTATCAATATATGCCTCAATTAATTTATGGGGGACATTTATATCTGTCATGCCCGCCACTGTATAAATTAACACATGGCACCGAATCGATGTATATTGATACCGATGAACAACTGGAAGAATTAAAGAACGGTAAATATAAAAATAAAAAAATCGAAATATCACGATTCAAAGGTCTGGGTGAAATGATGCCGAATCAGTTAAAAGAAACGACAATGTCGCCCAAGACACGTCGCTTAATCCGTGTTGACCTGCCCCCGCGTACGGATGAAGGGGCCGAAGACACCGAAAAAACCAAAACTATCGTCACTGAACTAATGGGCAAAAAACCGGAATTCAGATTCCGCTTTATCACGGAACACGCCCAATTTGTAAAAGACCTGTTCGTATAAATCCAATTCCGCTGCATAGGCGGGATATTTTTTATCATACTGTATTGACAATCATTGTTTTTGTACTATATTAATAAGTGTGAGTGATATATATAAACAAACCGAAGGAGTCTGAACATGTTAAATAATTTATTTGGCAAAGGTAAAGAAACAGCAAAACAACAGGCCGCAGCCCCTGCGCCAGTTGCCCCAGTTGCGACACCACATCAATATAAGCCAACCAAGAAAAAGAAAAACACATATATTGTACGTTTTGAAACATTTACAGCGGCCGGTATGCATAAATTATGCGCGTCAACACCGTTGGCTGTTATCAAATTAAATGGCGAACCAACAAAAAATGAAAACTCAGGCTGGATGGTTGCTACACCATTTCCAAATCCTGGTGCATGCCAGATGGAAGTTTTATTCCACCGCGCCCCGGAATGGCGTATTATTGTCGGCGATAAAATGACAAAAACAATTATTGAATACATGGACAAAGAATCCGGCAAACCAGCATTGATGCTGTACCCTACAGGTCATGTATCGTCACTGATTCCGAATATGGATGCAAACACAGTTGTTGGAACACGTTTGAACCATGCGTCACGCCGTGACTTTATTCATCAGTATAACCGCATCATAGAACATGTTCAAATTGTCAATCCGCTGATAAAAGTCCGCAATCAGGCAATGCAGCATGCACCAGCCGAACGAAACTATGAAGCATATACAAAATTCATTGCTGAATTAGACAAACAACAAATCGAACGCGCAAAGCAAATTGTTGCGCAGCGTCAGAAATAGTTATCTGAACAATATCCCCTGAAAAAACATCGCATTTTACGTGCGGTGTTTTATTTTATAAAAAATGCGCAGGTAAACCTGCGCACCAAACAAACGAAAGAATCCAACTTTTACATTATTTGCAATCTGCAATCATGTCATTGATTTGCGCCGACAGCACCAAATCAGACTGCTTTACCTTTTCAATTTGTGCAATTGCATACAGAACTGTCGCATGATTGCGGCCACCAACCATATTACCAATTTCTGTCAATGACATACCTGTCGCGTTTTTTAATACAGTCATCATTATCTGACGCGCCAATACCAATGAACGGCTGCGACCGGCGCCACATACTGCATCATATGATACACCCAACTTTTCACACATTGATTTTACCATCGCAATTGGTGTTTTCGCACGTTGCAATGTATCGGCCAACAAACGTTGTGCAACATCCATATCAACAGTGCCACCCATCAATTCACAATATGTGCGGATTTTGTTTACAACGCCACCCACCAAATGACCGTCACCTGCAATGCGCGATGCAATTGTTGATGCAACATCAGATGCCACACCTGCGCGACGCAACATAATTGTTTTAACATGTGTGTTTGGTGCAACAACATCCGCAGTCAGGCCAGAAGCCATCAGTGATTGTGCACGACGGTCAAAACCTGTCAGATTATTCGGTGCCACATCTGCTGTCAAAACAACGTTTTTACCGGCATTACGCAAATCAACAATCAATTGCAAGAATTCGTCACATGTCGCACGCTTGCCCGCCAATGTCTGTACATCATCCAAAATAAACGTATCGCAATTACGGCAGAAATCTTTGAACGCAAATACACTGTGGTCATGCAGGCTGCGTGTGAATTCGGATACAAATTGTGAACCTGTCATCATTACAACACGGCCATTTGATGCATTATTGATGCAATCTGCCAACAATGATTTGCCACAACCTGCCGGGCCATATATAAACAGTGGTGAAAAAGATACCGCACCTGTCGCAACCTTTTTGCATGCGGACAATACAAATGCATTTTCATCAGACGCAACAAATTTATCAAAAGATGCATCTGCATTTTTTGTCGCCGCCACCGGGGCAAAGGTCTGAACATTGTTGTCATTTGCAGTTGCAACAGACGCACGCACTGTGCCACGTACAACAATTTTTGCATCCAGTCCAAATTCTGCCGCAACGGATGAAATAACACCCATATGCACACCGCCGATAAAATCCGCAGAAAATTGATTTTGTGCAACCAGTGTTAATACATTACCGGAAATTTCAAATCCCAACGGCGCAATCCAAGAAGAAAAACTGGCAGCATCTATTTTCGCGGCAATGGCCCCCTTGATTGATTCCAAGTTTGTCATTGTTTTTGTTGCGACTGCCTGCATTTATTTCTCCTTTCCTTCCCTAAAAGAGTTATCTGCGTCAGAGTGTAAAAACCACCTGCACATAAACGCTAAATTTTACTGGCGACTTATTTTCGCATCATAAAAATTTAGTGTTTATGTTTGCCTACCTGATACCCTTCCCTCTCTCACTTTCTTGGTTGATTGATTTGTCTCTCAATCGTTTTGGATTACACTGATAAAGTTAAATTAAAAATTGTCGTTTGCAATTAAATTACAACCAATTTTTGAACATTTATTTTTTGACAACGATTCGTTTTTTTGCCAGAAATCCGCGCCTTGTATATACACTGTATATACATGATTTGATTCACACACGAACATAACCCATATCTGTTTTTCTGATTAAACCTTGCAATTCTAACATGACTAAATCACGTTTGATTTCCGGAATAGTTTTTTTGACAACATCTGCCAATACAGATTCTGATACGGGAACAATACCTATTTTATCCAGAATCGAATCGTCGGCGGTTGCATTTTTTTGTTTTTTATTCTCGCTATCTGTCTTTTGAAAAAAATCGGATGCCCCCTGACACAGTTTTGCACATCCCGATGCAATTAAACTGTTGGGGCCCAATCCCCTAGAATCTGCGGGATGTGACGGGATTGCCCAGACTTTTCGACCAAAATCAATTGCGAATCGGGCGGTTGCCATACTGCCTGATTTTAAATCAGCCTCGCCCAGGATTAATTTATCGCAGATTCCTGCGACCCAACGGTTGCGTTGTATAAAGTTTGTGGCATTTGGAATAAATCCGACCGGCATTTCACTGATAACCGCACCACGTGCAATTATTTCATAATACAGCGATTCGTTTTCCAACGGCCATATATAGTCAGCCCCACCTGCGACAACCGCAATCGTTGTCGCATCACCCGCCGCACGCAATGCGCCACGATGCGCGGCCGCATCCGTACCTGCGGCCATACCGGACGCCACCGCCATGCCATGGTTCGCAAATTCACATGCCAGATTGGAAACAAAGCCCATCCCCACTGCCGTTGCATGCCGCGTTCCAACAATTGACACCACAGGCTTTTGCAATGTGGCCAAATTACCACGCACTGAAATTACAGGCGGATGATTTTTTAATTCACGCAATGCATATGGATATAAATCATCAGTATCTGATATATATGTAATACCAAGGCTGGCCGCCCTGTCCATTTCACGCATAACCATATCACGATGGGCCGTATCGGCATTTAATGATGCCGCCGCGGCCACAATATCACCATCATACGTCCGTACCAACGCATTAAAACGCACCGCACCAATCCCGGGCGTCCGCAATATCAACAACTTATAAAACAAATCATTACTCATATTTATACTATATCCATTTCAACACAAAAAAAGCCACACATATTATTATATGCATGGCATAAAAATATCGGGCGCAATGCGCCCGAATAAATTACTTTCCGCCACTTTGTATTTTTTGCATACCAGTCAACAAAACTGCTGCCTTGTCACAATATTTTTTAGTTTCATCATCCATTTTGACACCATCGGGCCATTTTTTGCACTCACGATCCAAATCCTGTACGGCATTATAATACGTACTAAAGTCACCGTGTCCGTTTTCTTTATATTCAACCGCCAACTGTGACAATAATAAATCAGTTTCTGACAAACTTTTATCAAACTGCCCTTCTACCTTGCCACCAATTAATGTATTACCAAACAATTCCATCGCACCAACCCCAATGGCCGCACCACCAACCGCGCCGCCAATCGTGCCCCATGTACGTGCCGTTTTCTTTGCATCCAAGATACGTTTCTTTAACACCTCTTCATCGGCCCATGCACCACATGTAATTGTGCGTCCCATTTCAAAATATTGGGCTGGGATATCAGACACCTTGACCTTGGAATCAGACGATTTCAATTCGACACGAACCCAACATGTATTGTTGTCAGGCGTATCTATATCTTCGACCATTGTTGAATAATTGTTTGTATTGCTGTACCGCGATGCCCAAACAAATGTATTTCCGGCACCGATATTATTACTAATACATGCCGCCTTTTCTTTTTCACGTTTATCAACGACCGATGGTTGCGGGGTTTGTGTTGTTCCAGGCAAGGCAGACGCCCCCTGATTTTGCCCCCCATTATTGTTATTATCTGATGTTGTGGTAATGGCCGTCACCTTGGCCGATGCCATAGATGTCTGAACAGGTGCAACCCCACGCGGTGCCATCATCTGTTGCGACATAGTGCGGCGCGCCGCGCCACCCGTACCCGCCGCATATGCAGATACAGTCATCAACATAGCAGATAAAAAACATATGAATTTTGTCATTACTCTCATCCTTGATACACGTCTTATTATATCACAAAATGACATAAAAATAAAGATATATATCCATCCCCAATGCTATTTTTTCCAACGCCATTGGATTTTAGATTCTGTTCCGCCAACCAATCGACCGATATTTTCGCGATGACGCCACAAACACAAAATACTCATGGCCAAGAAAGCCCAACCAATCTGCGTCCCCATGACAAAGCCCAACACCGGCATCAAACAAAATGCCACCACCGCCCCCAGGGATGAAAAACCAGTCCCAAGCGCAACAATCAACCACTCAATCCCACATATAATAAATATAATCGGATTTACCGCCAGCATTATGCCAAACAAGCATGAGATACCCTTGCCCCCGCGAAAGCGCAACCATACCGGATAACAGTGCCCCACCATCGCAACAAATCCGCACCACGTGGCAAATGCCAGCCCGCCAACATATCCGCCAATTAAAACAGCGGCAATTGCCTTGGCCATGTCCAGAATCCAGACCAGTCCCGCCATGCGCAATCCCCCAACACGCATAACATTTGTTGCACCGATATTACCACTGCCAACCTTGCGCAGGTCACCCCGCCCCATCCATTTGGTTAACAACAATCCCATGGGAACAGACCCCAGCAGATAAGAAACAATTATTGCAAATACGTATAACATTTATTTTCCTTGATTTTTGGTTTGTTTTTTATAAAATACCAAAAAACGTGATTAAATAAAAGGAAAATAAAGTGGCAAATCACAAGTCATCTGAAAAAAGAATTTTGGTCACAGCCAAAAAGAACGCAATTAACACATCACGCCGCAGCGTGGTAAAAACCGCAACTAAAAAGGCATTGACCGCAATCGCATCTGGCGACAAGGCGGCGGCGACAACAGCGGCACGCAGTGCAGAATCAAAAATCATGAAATCTGCTGGCAAAATCATGCCAAAGAAACGTGCGGCACGCAAAATTTCTCGTTTGGCAAAGAAAGTCGCCCAAATGGCCTAATCAAAATTAATATATAAAAACGCCGTCCTTATAAATTGGGCGGTGTTTTTTGCATATATAATAATGCCTTATGACACATCAGAATAAATTCATATATCTTATGCATCAGTAAATATGATATAAAATAAAAGGCGACAGCCCAGCGGTGTACAGAAAAAGTGGGTTTTGCCGGGCTGTCATCAGGTAAAGATTATTTCTATCCGCCCCTATGTTTTTTAGGGACGGGATTTTTATTAATTACTGTCGTCGTGAACACGATACGTCACATCACCATCCTTTATTATCAAATATCCATCCAATGCACCGGCCGTCATATTGCCATAGTACACGGCATCATCAATCTTGACGTTTAACGAAGGCGTTGTTTTCTTGTCACTGCGCAGATATATCTGTCTGTCACCGGCATGCAGAATACGTCCACAGTCTGCCGCTTCATCCGCACCACGTCCATATCCGATTGTGGTCAAGCCGCTTGCGCATGCTGTGCGCGCCAATGTCGCATTTTGTGCGACAGTGCCACCTGCCCCCCAATATCCAGCACCAACATTGACACACCCTGCCGAGGCACTGGCAACGTATTGGCCACCTGCGCACGTCACACGACACGACGCAACAGAATTATGATTTGCCGCCGTACTGCCACTGTTGCCATATCCATGCGCGGTATCGCATGCTGTGCATGTAATCGCCCCCGCATCAGAATAAGTATTTGTGCCGCATACTGTCTGGCCCACACCATTTGTTGGCGCAGATGTCACAGTAAACCCAGCGCAATAATTACCGGCATCGCATTTTGCCATTGACGACCCATTGAAATAATATCCAGGATTACCAGTCCATGATTTTACAGAATTTGTACAACTGCAATTATCCGGCGTACATGTTGTATCAGCTGCGCTATAATAATCACGCCAAGTACACGTCCCCGGCGTACACGAGCATGTATTATACGTACAACTGTCTGTGACACATGACGCATTTGCACGGTTGATAGTTCCCGTATTTGTTTTCAACACATAACAATTCGCATCACTGATGCTGCCACCATCTGATGATGGATATGCAGTCGGACATGCCGGACATGTAATCCCAGAAACATAGTGATTAGTCCCAGCCGTCACCCCAGTAATCGTCGCTGTTTTAGTGCAATTTGCAGGTGTGCAATCTGTCTTGATTGTCCCACTGGCATATTTTGTGTAATTGCACGTCCCCGGCGTACAAGCAGATGTACTGTACGTACGTGTTGCACACCCTGATGGCACAGCAGGTGCTGCCGGTTCAACCTGATTGCCAGATTTACTGAACGTGCCATAACACGACGACGATGTGATATTTCCACCATCAGACGATGGATAACTGGTACTGTATGAAGAACACGTCTTTGCAACACCAGATGCCAGATAATAATTCGTACTGGCAGACGTACATGCCTTATGAGTGTTGTTGCAGTTGCTAACCGTACAACTGGATGTTGTGCCATTTGAATACGTGCGATATATGCATGAATTTAAAGTACACTCGTTCTGAGTCTGCACGGCGCACCCGGTCGGCAAAGCCGCATCATTGCGCCCACCATATTTTGTACTGTTTTTATAACAACTGTTGACGGATGTACTGCCTGCATCTGCATACGGATAGTCCGTTCCACACGCAGTACATGAACCACTGGTTAAATAATAATTTGCATTGCAAGATGCCGCCTTGCACAAATTTGATACACTATTGTTTGACCACGCCGGCGCTGCCCATGTGGCGCGTCCTGTAATCGCGGCACAATCTGCGCTGCACGACGTATTAGCCGTACCAGAATTTGTTTTACCCGCACCACACGCCGTACAACTGGTCGCATAGGTATAAGGAACAGCAAATGAACCCGCCGCAGTTCCAACAGACGTTGTATAAGACCCGTTTGCACATCCCGTAATACGGTTTGTGAAATTACCCGCCGCACCACTGACTGCTGTTGTGGTGCCAGAACTATCCAAGAAATATCCAGCCCGTGCCTCGGAAAAATATCTGGTACCATTACAATTATCATAACGCGCGCCTGTTGTTTCATAATAGCACTTTCCGGTACTTGATGACACACGCCAAAATCCGTTATACCTATCTGATTCATACACCCAGAAATTATCAATACTTCTGTCCAAATAACATTGCGTTGATGCCGTCGCCCCTGCAAGACTTGTAACAATAGTTTTTTCGCTATATACATAAACCTTGCTGTTGGATGATGCTGCGGGACACGCAGTACATGTTGCAGCAGATGCCCCACCTGTACTGTATGTACCGGCATTACAACTGCCAGTTATGCCTTGATTACTGGCAGATGGACTAAACGTACCACCCGCACAATATTTACCCGCCGGACACGTCGTACATGTATTACTGGTATTCTTATAATGCCCCGCACTACATGTCACTGTACTCAGAGTTCCACCACTGCAACTACCATAAGCACTACAGTTTGCAGTCCCCGTACATGAACTGGATGACGTACTACCCGCAGATGATGTGGTATGATAGCAAGTACGCGACTGTGTTCCATTAGAATAACTTAACACTCCGCCGGTAATACTGGACGTATATGAACAAGACTGTGACGTTGTAAACGCAACATTACACGCGGTACATGTCGAACCATTTCCATAATAGTTCGCATTGCATCGTATCGGACACGTACTTGACGATACTCCTGTGCTATAATACGACGCGTTTGCAGACTTACTGTTTGTACATGTATTACGTCCAGCAATTGACGATGATGCACTATATGTGCCACCTGGACAATAATAACCTGCCTCGCACAATGTACATGTATTACTTGCGTTCTTATAATACCCTGCATTACATTTTACGGAACTTATGCTGCCGCCACTGCATGTCCCCCAACTGGAACATCCTGTACAACTGCCTGTACAATTATTACCACCAGTGTATTTTCCATTACATGTTTGCGAGCCACTCCAGTTCTGTGTTCCATAAGAAATAGATTTAGTATACGTACATGATTGTGTCGACGACGTATTATTCGTACTGGTACATGTGTTGGTACAACAAACCTGATTTGCAGTACCACCAGCACAAGTACACCCTGAACCACATGCCGTACATTTATTGCCGGCCCTGGCAGTCCCGTTATACGAACCGTTATATGTCATATAATATCCTGAACTGCACGATGTATACTGCTTGATACTGTCGCAAGTATAGCCTGCGGAATATGCACTGCATGTCAAAAACGAAAAAATTACAACAGATAAAAAACGTCGCATCTATTCCCCCTGAATAACAAAACCACCGTAAACAATTCACGGTCGGTTGGAGGTTCGAAACTACTTTAAGGAATAGTGTTGCTTATTCAATATATTCGCAAACCCTCCAACCATAATCAGTTGGAGAGAGGTTTAATGTCCTGTTCAGACACCTTAAAGAGAGGTTTCGACACCCCACATTAGACAAATCTAATGCGAACATATTATATTGAAAAAAAGTATATATTGCAAAATATAAATTTAACAATCATAAACAAAACCATAAAAACAGATGTTTTCCGCAGGGTTCAGCAATTATTAATTGCAATCGTCATAACGGCGTGTATAGATTTTATTCTTTGTTATCTGTTATTTGATAAAAAAAATGGGGCGATGCCCCATTTCTTAATTCAATGGTGCGCCCCAATGTTGCTGAATATTGCGTTCAGAATCCATCGGACTGACCAATACCTGTGGTGTCAAGATTACAACCAATACATCACGTTGTGACGTTGTTTCACGCGATCCCGACAGCGCCATAAAGTCCGGATCACCCAAACCATAACGCGTATCATTATCCTGTTGCTTTTCAAAACCGGACACAACCAACATCTGACCAGATTCCATGATTACTTCTTGCATAAAGGAGCGTTCTTCAACCTCTGGCAACTGTAAAGTCACCTCTCCGATTGTTTGGGTTGACATCTTTAACAATTCACGCACCGACATACGGAACAGCAACAATATGCGGCCATTTTCCAAAATATTTGGCAACAACTGCATTGAAAATCCGGTTTCCAAATCATCTTGGTCAACGGTTGATGATTCAACAGTTGTAAAGTTGCGCGATTCGAAACGTTTTATATATCCTGTTGTACGGGTATTGTTCACCGGCGCCACACGATTATTGCGTGTCGTCACACCAACATTTGTCACCAATGACACCTTGCCCTGTTTGGCCAGTGCCTCTATCAAAGCACTGCTGCCTGCGACACCGGATAAAGAACTGTTATTAATTTTATCCGCACTGTATCCCGCCATACCAACAGATTTTGCCAATGCATCTGACAGAACCGCGATGTTCATGGAACTGGCCTCGGTCGTGGCAAGATTATTCTTTGGATTTGCAACAATATTCAACCCGGATGCAGAATTAATTGCCGCCGCCAAATTCAATCCAAACGCCGAATCATTTGAAATAGATACCTGCAAAACCTTGACATCAATTGTCACCAATTGTGACAGACGCTTGTTCTGACGCGCAATATATTCACCAACGCGATTTAATACAGATGGTGGCGCCGTCACGGTAATCGTTCCCAAACTGCGCGACACTGAAAAGTCCGCATTATCAGTTTTGCCAATAATACCGGAAATAGCATTTTCAACCTCATCCCACTCTTTTAAGGTTGATTCTAACGATACCTGATTTCCATCATCTGTCTGAACTGCGGTCTGATACGATACGTCCGTCCCCAATGCATACAGTGAAAAAGTCTTGGTTTCTGTTTCATAAAACACAATTGAACTTTTATCATAATACCACAACAGGTCTAAATCTGTTGCAACCTGAGACAACAATCCAGATAATTTACCCGTATATGCAATATTCATGGTCTTGCGCAATTTTTCCGCATTAACCTGACTATCTATTTTTACAGGAATCCCAGTAATTGAATTGATGTTATTTGCCAATACCTGCAATGTGACGGGTTCGTTCAATAAAATTGTCACACCGGTATCTGTTTCAAACTGTGCCGGTAAATTATTACGATGTTCCAAAACGGTTGACTTATTACCCAACCACACACCCTCAGACATGGATACCGTATCACCCGTCGCAACCTTGGCACGTGGATTTTTCGCCATTTCAAACGCATCATGTGCATTAATAAAATCCTGGTCGACAGATGCGGCAACCTTGGCTGATTCACGGGTTGCACACCCTGCAACAACAAGCCCCGCAAACATAAACATAATTATTTTTTTCAGCGAATTATTCATCTGTCTTTTCTCCCTATCAAGTCCAATGATTTTATTCTTCTGTGGTTGAAATCACCAGCACTCGATTCCCTTTATAAAACTTTGCATACGGCACCGGATTTGCACGACCAAAATTACGTACCAAGGCCGACGCCACATCAACAAAACGTCCCTTGAATACAGCACTGGCCTCTATCGGATATTCACGCGATGTCGCCCATACCAAATCCCAACCTTCTTTGTTGCACCAATCTTGCAGAACTTCTCGCAATGTCTGACCATTTGCAACAACCCATGAACGTACCTGATCGGAAATTGCGGCCGGTGCCTCAGCATCAGCAGAAATATCAACCGCGATTTCTGTTGTTTCATCAATCACGATGCCATTTTCATCAACAATTTCACCTTTTTCATTAATCAGTTTACCATCCGCACGCATCATCATACCGTTCTTGGTTGCAAACGCCAGATATCCATCTGCATATCCGCCGCAATTTTTGCGACCACTGCGCGACACTGTTAAAACGTTGCCGCCATCATCTTCCAATACCTCGCGATGCAACAACGGCATTTCTGCACCATTATTACACTCATCCGCGAATCCGACCGGTATCTGTGTTCCATGCAACATATTCGCCCCACCAGACCAGCCGCCATACCCGTCAATGCGACCTGCCCCCAGATTGAAATTATTTTCAACAACCAAATCCGCACCTATTTTAGATACAATCTTGATGTTATCAGATTGCTTGCTTTTGGAACACAAGCCAGAATCACAAGACACTTCGACATCAGCATCTGTCCCGGCAATCGGCCACGCAGGAACCGGTGCAGGCGCAACGTCCACAGTTTGAAATGCCTGCTGTTGATATTGCGTATCCACATACGTATTATCCACAGTATCTTTTTCCTGGGAATAAAACACCTCTGACGTGACGACCTGAGGCAAATTTTGCGCGGCAAAACAATAGCCCGCGGCCGTTGCAAACATGGCAAAAATCAATATCTTGCGAAACATAAAAACTTCCTTTCCTGTGTGTTTATACACTATTATTATAAGTCATTATAACAATTTGACCGAATCTGTGCAAGACTAAAAACACACTATAAATCGGCACTTTTGTGACGCGTCACATAAAATCGCGCGAATCGTAAAAAGTATGCTATACTGTGTACGAAATGACAAAAAATACAGGGACAAAAGTATGCAAGAAACGCTTATTTTATCAGGCATTGGCTTAATTTGTGTAATGTTAGTTGCAATGATTGTATTTATGATCGGCATAAATTCACGTATACACGCCATGACCAAGACTTTGACATACCAGTACAATCTGATTGTAAAAATGCAAAAGGTATTGAAAAACAAGTACGCAACCAACGCCATTACAGAAAACGCCGAAATAATATATCAAGATTTGTTGCAAAACCTGATTCCAATTATGGCGGCAATTGATGTTATGCCACGCGCAACAAACGAACATCAACTATGGCGCGCCTTGGGCGGCATAATGGACGAATATGCAAAAAATCCATTTGCATTGGAAAAACTGCGCCGATGCATCAAACTGGATCCAGAGGTCGCACGCAGTATTGATAACTATATGACACGTGCAGATACGTTCTTGCATCACCTAACAACAACAGAACCAGACGGCATATTGGCCAACACATTTACAGACGGCCTGTTGGGACAATCATTGACCTTCTTTGCCCAGGCGAAACAACTGGCATCCCAAAGTTAACAATGCGCAAGTTATCACCCGACCTTATTCGTGAAATATCAACAATGCGGGACGAGCCGCAATGGTTGTTGGATTGGCGTCTGGCCGCATTTGATGCATGGAAAAAAATGCGCGAACCACACTGGGCTGAAATTGATTATGCGCCAATTGACTATGACAATCTAAATTATTATAACGAACCGACACCTGTTGATAATTCAGATTTAAAAGAAATATATGACAAGATGGGTCTGCCAGAAAGTGAACAAAATGCCCTGATGGGTATGGCAACCGATACAGTTATCGACAGCCGTTCCGTCCATACTTCATATACAGAAACGTTGCAAAAACTGGGGATTATATTCCTGCCATTTTCTGATGCGGTAAAACAATATCCGGAACTGGTAAAAAAATACCTGGGTACAGTCGTACCGGCAACTGATAATTTCTATGCTGCATTAAACGCCGCTGTATTTTCCGATGGCACATTTGTCTATATCCCCAAGGACACAAAATGCCCCATAGATTTGGCCAGTTATTTCAGAATAGAAACCGCCAAAATCGGGCAATTTGAACGCACATTGATTATTGCAGATTGTGGCGCTGAATTATCATACATGGAAGGATGCAGTGCCCCACGACGCCCCAATCACCAACTGCACAGTGGTGTTGTCGAAATCATCGCACACGATAACGCGATTGTAAAATATGCCACTGTCCAAAACTGGTTTGCAGGCGATGAAACGGGACGTGGCGGGATATTAAACTTCGTCACGAAACGCGGCCGCGCCGATAAAAATGCACGCCTTGATTGGACTCAGGTTGAAATCGGTGCCGCCATGACATGGAAATACCCATCGACAATATTGGCCGGTGACGGTGCGCATAGTGATTTTTATTCATTGACAATAACTCGCAACGCCCAGCAATCAGACACCGGTACAAAAATGATACATATTGGCAACAACACCGTATCAAACATTGTGTCATATGGCGTTGCCCTGGGCGCATCACACCAAACATTTCGCAGTTTGGTATCTTTTTCAGGACAAGACGGCAAAAACGCATCAAAATGTGATACCCGTATAATTGGAAATCATGCAACTGCAAATACATTGCCAATTATAATTCATAGCAATCCCAACAATGCCCAAAGTCACGAAGCCACAACCGGCGCCATCAATGCCGACCAATTATTGTACCTAACCCAGGCAGGCCTATCCATAGATACCGCCACCGCACTGATAATCGGTGCAGGCGCCGCACCTGTGATATCACGCCTGCCGATGGAATTTTTGGTTGAATCAAAGCAATTGATACAAATGGCACTGGGCCAATAAATATGATATAGTATCAACAAGTTAACAGGATTTAATCTATGCTGGAAATACAAAATCTGAACGTCACAATGGACGGCAAAAAATTATTATCAAATATAAATATACGCGTTGAACGCGGGGCACGTCACCTGTTGTCGGGACATAATGGATGTGGCAAAACTACACTGGTTCAAACAATTGCCGGCAATCCGGAATATAAAATTGATAGTGGCAAAATCATTTTCGATGGCCGTGATATAACAGATGAAAATGCAACAACACGTGCATTGCTGGGAATATTCATCGGGGCGCAAAATGTACCGGAAATACCCGGATTGACAATGGTCAGTTTCTTAAAGCACTCTATGGTCGCCCACACGCATTTTCAAACAGGACGCGACCTATCAATGGCCGAATTCTTAGAAAAATTAGAAAACGCACGTGCCAAACTGGATATTCCAAAAGACTGGCTGAACCGCAGTGTTAACGTTGGATTTTCCGGTGGTGAACGCAAACGCCTTATGCTGTTGCGATTGATTTTAACCGCACCAAAATTTGCAATTTTGGATGAACCGGATTCGGGTGCAGACAGCACCACCAAACAACAAATCGCAGATATAATCAGCGAAATGCCAGACACAACATTTTTATTCATCAGTCACCAGGATGACTTTACAAAACGTGTAAAACCAACTGCCATAACACAGATGAAAAACGGATGTGTTTTATAAAATAAAAAAAACGCGCTGGATGCACGTCCATAACGCATAGGAGGATTTTATGAACGGTTTAATTTTATTTGTTGCCTTTGTTGCTTTTCTGTGGTTGGGACGTTCAATTTTAATACCATTATTGGTTGCGGTATTTTTATGGTACCTGATAAATGCAATTGCCGCATATTATCGCAAAGTGATGCCATTTCAAACATGCAAACATGATGAAAATTGCCTGTTGGCATCACGTTCATTTGATTGGGTATCGCGCGGGTTGGCAATTGCAACCCTATGCTTGGTGACATATCTATTTGCGACCCAGGTTCGCCCGATGTTTTCAGAACTGCTGATGGCATTACCTGAAATCCAGGACAAAATGATTAACCTGGGCAATTATTTATCCGACATGTTGGGGTTGCGTTTCGATGCGGAAATGTTGCCCAACATGACAAAAATTGCATCTAACGTCGGCTCTTCTGCCGCATCAATTGTCGCATCGGTCGGCATGATTTTGATATACATGCTGTTTATGTTTGTAGAACAAAGCACATTTAATCAGAAATTCATCGCAATGTTTCCAAATAAAATGCGCTCTAAAAAAATGCGATATATTTTAAACAGCATAAACGAAAATATGAAAAAATATTTGTTCATGAAAACATTTATATCCGCAGTCACCGGAATATTTTCATATATATGGCTGCAAACAATCGGCGTAGAATTTGCAGGCGTTTGGGCATTTATCGTATTTGTTGCGAATTATGTACCAACG
>CAZJGX010000003.1:25225-27035 GCA_964545825.1 uncultured Muribaculaceae bacterium | reverse complement strand
AAAAATATTTGGGATTTATCCCTAACTTTAATCCCCTTCGCCCATGCTGGCGCAGGGCACTTCCCCAAAAGGGGCAGAATAATAAGGACAGATGAAATGAAAATTATTTTAACAGAAAAAATTACAAAACTGGGTAATATCGGTGACACGGTCGAAGTAAAGACTGGATTCGCACGTAATTATTTGTTGCCAAATAACAAGGCTATGCGTTGGACACGTGAAAATGTTGCCTTGTTCGAAGCACAAAAGGCAGAATTGCAGGCGCGTCAGGAAAAAGCACGTGCAACAGCCGAATCGCATGTTGATGCGGTAAAGAACGCAAAACTGCACATGATTCGCCAGGCAGGTGATACCGGCCAATTGTATGGGTCTGTATCCAGCCGTGATATCGCACGCATGTTGAAAGATGTTGCCGGTGTCGCAGTCGAATCTGCCCAGGTTATGTTGGGCAGCCCGATTAAATCTATCGGTGCATTTGATACAAAAATCGCATTGCATCCGGATGTTATCGTCCCGGTCAAGGTTTATGTTGCCCAGACCCAGGATGAAATTGATGCATTGGTTGCAGGCAAGGTTCTGACATTTGGCACAAAGAAAGTCGAAGAAGAACCTGTTGCAGAAGAAGTTGCCGCAGTCGAAGAACCGGTTGCCGCAGAAGAAACTGCGATCGTCGATGCAGAATAATATCTTTGTATTGTAAAGAAAACGCCCAAATTTGGGCGTTTTTTTAGTTTAATAAATTGTTGTATAATTTCAATGTTTCGCGCACCATTTGCTTGGCCGTGTATCGTTGCAGATATCGACTGTATGCCAGTACGGATAGTTTTGTGCGTAAACGTGGGCTGTCGATAATACGCAACATTGCAGATGCGTATGCGGTTGTATCCAGTTCACGTTTATCGTTTTCGGGGACATATATTGCGGCGCCCCCAAACATTTCACGCAGGCCCACTGCGTTCGTACTGATTATTGGCATATTATGGGCCATGGCCTCGATACCGGCAAATGAACATGCCTCGGAATAAGATGCGAACAGTGCACAATCTGATTGTTCGTAATATTGTGTGATATCGGTGGCATTTGTTATCAGGCCGATGTTTTCAATCGGTAAATCGGCAATTTGCTCGGCCGTATCATCATCCGGTGTGCCGCCGCCCAGCACTATTATGCGAATATCGCGTTTGGTGGCAACGTCACGAATTGCGGGAATAATTCGTGACATACCCTTGTGCGTTGCCCACCCATTTGCAAACAAAAATGTAAATGTTTTTCGTTGCTTTTTTGATTTTTTTATCCGTGGGCAATCAATACCGTTGTATATCACATGTACAGGGCGTGTGTTTTTTACGATGTTCATGTAATCACGGCCTGTGTCGCAAACTGATATTACCGCATCCATATTGAAAAACGGATTTTGCGGAAAGTGATTGTTGCGGTTGTATGAACAATGCGGCAGACAGTGCAATACCCCAACGCATTTACAGTAAAATCGATTACGAATTGCGTTTGCAACATATTCAAACCCCAGACAGTTGCATTTGACGATAATTTTATCTGTTGGTTTTAACCACTGGGATAACATTGCGATTGTGGCGTCGCATAATGTTGGTGTGGGAAATCCCAACGGATATGACACACGTACCACATTATCTGTTGCGTTGATATTTATATCGGTGTATTCGGGGCTGTAAAAAAACAGTACCTGGATTACACGGACATTATCAGGCATATTGGCGGATAATATATTTATGTATCTGCCAATGCCTGTTTGATAGCGTGCGTCACGGCCGTCCAGTTCGATAACAGTAAT
>CAZJGX010000003.1:0-25125 GCA_964545825.1 uncultured Muribaculaceae bacterium | reverse complement strand
AGGTATTAGAAAATTCCATATCGCCAGCACTGTGCCACATAATCTTATAAATATTTGGTTCATTGTTTCTTTTCTCCTTTCGTTTTTTTATAAAACAAAACCACTCAATACAGGAGTGGCCAGGAGGTTCAGAACAATCTTGCAAATTGTGTGCTTATTCAATATATTCACAGCCCTCCTGACCCCAAATAGTCAGGAGATCTTTTTTATCAGAATATAAAATAAATACGCGCAACGCGCGCGCCATAGGTATATATTCTGACACGCAAGTCGGGTTCTGACACCCCATCAACGGAATTCCCATTGACGTTATAATTATACGTGATTATTTTTACCGGTGCAATAGTTTTAGATGTTTTTCTTGGTATGGTATTCTAAAAACATATTTTTAATGAATATTTACATTAAATTCATCATCATAATCTGCGACAATTTGGCCGCCGATTGTGCATTGAATATCTTCGAATCCGCTGCGTAATTGATTCTTTTTTATAACATTGCTGGTAATAAGTCCCCCGGCAGTACCCAAAACAACACCTGCAATCGAATCGGATGCAAGTCTGGCCCCGTTGAAATTACCACTGGCGGTTTTCCAATGACTTTGTTTGAATTTTGATTCTATTGTGGTCAAATCGTTGGCCAAATCATCGATACGCATTTTTATTGTTTGTTCAGAATCTGTCGCCGGATTTATTTCAATATGTATAACAGATATACTGCTGCTGCTGGTGGATGTGTATTGTGTTAGGTTTTGTATTATCTGTTCATATACGGGTGCGTTTTTTCTGGTTTTGATAATACGTACTGCACGTTCTTCCCAGTCGTAATAATATTCATTATTAACAACGGCATTTGATGCACCGGCATACCATTTTTCAACGCAGTCGCCAGATTTTGTACTTGTTAGCATCTTTTCAACCATGTCCAAACGACGCTTCGACAGGGCGGCATTATCGTATCCAGTGTCTTCGCCAGATTGGTCAGCACTGGCAATAAGTATCAGGCAGTCATCCGCAGATTCTGGTTTTAATTGTGCCAGTTCTTGCTTCATTTTTGCAA
This sequence comes from uncultured Muribaculaceae bacterium, assembly GCA_964545825.1. Taxonomy (GTDB): domain Bacteria; phylum Pseudomonadota; class Alphaproteobacteria; order Rs-D84; family Rs-D84; genus Enterousia. Next base: position 24,066 of record CAZJGX010000003.1, on the reverse strand, counting down.
CACAGTTCGCTGATGCGGATGGAGTGATGGTGGCATAATCTTTTTTTGCCTCACTATCATTTTTTGGGCGACTGTGGTCAAAATGTACACTATAGTCATACCCACGTCTGTCAGTGACAAAACATTGATCGCCCAGTGTAAAGTCATCACCAGCACTGGCTGGGGCAAAATAACCCATTAATCCACAAATAATTGCAAAACTTATAAGGCGTTCCAATTTCATCTCTCGTTTCCCATCATTTTATTTTATTCTATCATATTTTGACAGATTTTAAAATGATTAATGTTCCCAGTGGGGCGCAATTGTGTATTCTGCGACCAGCGGTACAGATAATTTTGCAACGTTTTCCATTTCTGATTTAATCTGGTGGGCAAATTGTTCGGCTATGGCTGTGTCACACTCAAATATCATCTCGTCGTGTACCTGCATAATCAGGCGAATTTTATCTGCGTTTGGTTCTACTATATTATGATATATATTTATCATTGCGCGTCGCATCAGGTCGGCCTCGAATCCCTGTATCGGGGCGTTTACGGCTGCACGCATTGCGTATGCGCGCAGACGTGGATTTTTAACCTCTGGCAATTCAATGCGGCGCCCCCATGGCGTTAAGACATATCCATGTGACATCGCAAAATCTTTGACGCCGTTAATATATCGTTCAATTTCAGGCAGACCTGCCATATATGATTTTATTATATCGGCGGCGGCGGCCCGTGATATTCCTAATTGTCCCGCCAGGCCAAATGATGATATTCCATATATGATGGAAAAGTTCACTGTTTTGGCTGCACGGCGCATTTCACGTGGTACCGGCGTGTCGAGCGGAATATTAAATATTTGGCACGCCGTTTGTTCGTGAATATCCGTGCCACTGTGGAAGGTCTGCCGAAATGTTTCGACATTTGCAACATCGGCCAGCAATCGCAACTGAATCTGGGAATAGTCCGCAGATATCAACATGCAACCTGGTTTTGCAACAAAGCATTTTCGAATTTCGTTCCCCAGTTCGGTTTTCGTCGGTATGTTTTGCAGATTTGGGTCACGACTGGACAGGCGGCCTGTATTGGTACTGGTCTGTAAATATGTTGTGTGAATACGGCCATCGGTGCCAATTTGGCGCGGCAATGCGTCTGCGTATGTGCCCGCCAGTTTTGCAATCGAACGCCAGTTCAGGATTTTTTCGATAATCGGATGTGCGTCCAACATTTCGTTCAGTGTTTCGGCATCTGTTGAACGCTTTTTGTTTTCTGGCAGGTGCAGTTCATCAAACAAGACAGCCCCCAGTTGCTTTGGACTGGCGATATTAAATTCATGGCCGGCCAGTGCCCAAATTTCAGATTCCAAATTCGTTAATTGCGTATGGAAAACACCGGATAATTGTTGCAGGCCGGATTTATTTACAAATACACCCACACGTTCCATTTGCATTAATATTGGCATTAATGGTTTGTCACATGTGTCATATAATTCGCGTAATTTTGGCTGTGCGTCTAATTCTGGGCGCATTAAATCATACAATGCGCGACATACGGTCGCATCTTCGGCGGCATAGGGGGCGGCGACATCTATTGCCAATAAATCAAAGTGACAATCGGCATCACGCGTCTTTGGCGGGAACAGACTGGCAAAAGAAATATTCTCGTGTCCCAGATATTTCATTGCCAATTCATCCAGACCATGTAAATGTAATGTGCCGTGCAGAATATATGACAACAGCATTGTGTCATCAAATGGGCGGATACGGGATGTATCCCAACCCTCGTTTTCCAAGATATGAAAATCGTATTTCAGGTTATGGCCAATCTTTATGATATTTGGGTTGGTTAGTATTGGCCACAATTTTTCATAAACAGTGTCCACCGTCATCTGATTTGGGGCAATCGTATCTGTTGCAAATAAATCATTTGATGGTGCGCGGTGGCGCAGCGGTATATATGCACCGTGCGTTGCATCGTATGCAATTGATATGCCAACCAGTCTGGCGTCCATATGTGACAGGCCTGTTGTTTCTGTATCAAATGCCAGAATATTTGTCACGTGTGACAAAAATTCATCCAGTTGCGCAGCATTTGTAATCGTCACCCAATCCATATTCAGGGCAGGGCGCGTATCTGCGGGCTTGTCTGCGCTGGGTAAATCGATATCGCATGTAGATTTTGCGTATGAAAATACATCTGGCTGGGTTGTGGCATTATATTCTGATAACGGAAACGTCTTTTCTATTTTTGTGGCCAGCGACGCACTTTCTAATTCATTTTTCACATATTCCAGTGCGCCAGGGGTGTTGAATTGAAATGGCTGTATAACCAGACCGTTCAGGTCAACATCGCGTTTTAATGTGACCAGTTTTTTTGAAACAAACGCCGCATCACGTCCGTCGTGCAACATGTTGCGTGTGCGTTCATTTTTTATGTCATCCAGATGATTATACAGATTTTCCAGTGTTCCAAATTCGCTGATTAATTCGGCGGCCTTTTTGGGCCCAATACCACGTACGCCCGGGACGTTATCTGTACTGTCACCCATCAGTGATTGTACATCGATAACTTGGTCGGGACGGACGCCGAATTTTTCAAATACTTCTGGTGCGCGGATTTCACGCGCCTTCATCCCGTCGTACAGATATATGCAATCAGACACCAATTGCATTAAGTCTTTGTCACTGGTGATGATACGTGTGCCACCGGTGTTATCACAATTGGCGGTCGCAATTGTCGCGATAACATCATCCGCCTCTACCCCAGGGATACACAGAACAGGTATTCCCATACTGGTCATTGCAGAACGCACCATTATTGACTGGGTTATTAAATCAGCCGGTGTTTCTGCACGATTAGCCTTGTATTCTGGGTAAATATCTTGACGGAAAGATATGCGTGATGCATCAAATACGCATACGAACGCATCGTCGGGCTTGGCTGCGGCCAATATTGGCATTATCATATTGATAAAACCGTATACCGCACCGGTCGGTGTGCCGTCCCGCCGGGTCAGCCGACTGTGCACACCATAGTATGCCCGAAATAATAATGAATTTCCGTCAATCAATGTCAGCATAAGTCGTCCTTAGAAAATATAGCGCAATTTCAAACGTGCATCATAGTGCAATATGTCTGGTTTGATGTCATCCACTGTATAGATATCGTGGGCGTACAGGACGCGGCCCTCGGCATCTATTTTGAACGGTAATACCGGTATGTCAAATGTCAGCCCCAGCATACCCTGATATGCTGTTTTATCTTTGATTTTGATGTCTGTATTATCAACGTCGCCGTCGAAAATCATACCGATACCTGCACCGATATAGGGCTGAACCAATGGGGTGGGCATTTTCAGGTACGCATTTAACATTGCGGTATCCATTTTCATATCTGTTGGCATGATGTGGTTATATTCACCCTCTATCCGAACAAATGGAATATCGATTCCAATCACGCCACCGACAGAATAGGCACTGTCACTGTGTGCGTGGTCGTCTGCAAACATTGTTGCGCCACCAATACCACCCATGGCCCCCGCATATACGTCAAATAACAGATTTGCGTGCGCTGGCACCGCACCCAACATTGCCACAGTTGTTAAAATTGCGGTATGTTTGAAATTCATGTTTTTCTCCTTATCTTTGTGATATTATAATAAAAAAAAGAGTACTGAATATGCAAGAAAATAAACCTGTTTTAGTGGTCGGACTGGGCAATCCCGGGGCTGAATATGAACGCACGCGTCATAATGTTGGTTTTATGGCGGTGACGGCATTGGCGGGGGATGATGCAACATGGAAAACAGAAAAAAATGCGCGAACAACTGTGCAAAATATTGATGGGCATCGCGTGATATTTGCAATGCCGCAAACATTTATGAATCTGTCGGGGACGGCGGTGTTGGCATTGATGACGTTTTATAAAATACCATTGGAAAATCTGATTGTTATACATGATGATATGGATTTGCCGGTGGGTAAAATGCGTGAAAAAACAGGTGGGGGCAGTGCCGGTCACAACGGTATTCGGTCAATTGATGCAAATGTTGGCAACGAATACAGACGTATCAGGATTGGTATTGGTCACCCGCGTGATTTTGAATTGCCGATATCACCGGCGGATTGGGTTCTGGGTAAATTCACAGATACACAAATGACGGAAATAAACAAAGTTATTTCAAATGTTTGCCTGTTTTAATTGGCATTTAAATTACCAATTGGTAATTTAAATGATCCATTATTATCTTGGAACATGGTTGTACCAGAAATATAACATTGTTTCTTTTCTGACGAACCTTGCGGTGATGTCGCCCCGGCGGGACATTCTTGTTTGGATGTGTCGCAATAATAACCCGCATCACATGGTTTATAAACGGCGATTAAATCAATGCCGTTTTTCAAATCTTCTTCAGATGTCGGTTGCGTTATCTTAGAGCCCACGCTAATTTTAGTAGAACCTGATTTATATTTCCATTGTGAATCAAATTCTTGACCTGATAAAACTATTGATTTTTTTTCGTTTGGAGATGGAGTCCATGCAATGCAGTCGTCGTCAAATTTGCAAGATTGTGTGTGCACGGAACTGGTGGATGTTTCGTCTTTGTAATATCTGACTGTGTATGGTTTGGGATCCCAATGGCCCCACAATTCGGTTATGTCTGCAAAACTGGTATTTTTTATGCCAGATGGTAATTTACCTGTGCTTGTAATTTTTTGATTACCGCCTTCTTGTTGATCATAATATCCTGCAAATTCATGATGCCACCATAATGTAGGTACGATATCCGGAGTGGCGCGCCAATCGGATGGGTTTTGCTTATCTGCGAAGCCTGTACCATATTTTACCCATACAGACTTGTCTATGTCGCCCCATGTTTGATTTTTTCTTAATGTTATTTTATGAACTTCGCCAGTACACGACGTATTTCCGGATTGTGTGTAATGGCTCTTACATTGGCAACCAGTGCCATCAGAGTTTTTTTCTGAATTAGCAGCAGTACAATATACTGTATAGCTACATGCGCCAGACGGATGATATACTTTGGATGAATCTGGACGTTGTTCACCAAGTGTTATTGTTATGGTTCTGCAGTCCTGATAACATGCTGTTATGTCACTGGAACCTGCTATTGATTTTGGATATTTGCTACTTGTTGCTGTGGAACAACTGGCACATTTGCTGGTTGCGTTGTCGCAAAATAAATTTGCGTCACATTTATTTGTTGCATCACACAAATCGCCCATACCAACCGCTGATGCTGGGGGGATAATAAACAATGAACATATAACAAAAAATATTTTAAAAAATCCTCTCATGTAAGTAAGTTTACAAAAATTTTTTGGTCTTGGGCAATAAAAAAATCTGGCGATTGCCAGATTTATCTTTGTTTTTGTAAACTAGCCTGTTTTGGATATCCACTTGAAATTATGTTATATCCAAAATCAACCAACCATTGGTTATCTTCGGGATATATTATGTTTATGTGGGTAATAGTTCCGCGGCCTTTGAATTTATGACGATTGTGGTCGCCACCGGCTTCTATTAATGGTTCGACAACTAAATATCTGATTTCCTTTTCGTGGTATGTGCCCATCCATGTATTTCCGTCTGATTTTAAAATAATATTTCTGACAGATGCAGAATCAGCAGATGCACGAATTTTTGCCTTTAACTGCGGGTCTTTAAAATTGTCGTGTCCCCAAACATATGTTGTGTCATGAATTGGAACCTCTGGTTCGTCTTTGTCACAGGATGTGGTAAGTATGCTGCCGGCGGCAATGGCCGCAATCGGCAATATGCGACGAATTTTATATGGAAGTGTTTTATTTAGTATTTTCATGGATTTGTCCTTTGGCTATTTAAAATAGGATTTTATTCTGATGGGTAAACAAAAAAGGCCGGCAAAATGCCTGGCCAATTTTTCAGATTTTTGCGCACCATCCCCGTGGACATATGGTGGTATTGCCCCAAGGGCCCCCACCATCATGGTGGAAATATCCACCACATGCATCGCGACAAAGATTTTGTTTTGTTGCAACATTTGCAGTCCCGTGAACAAATACGTGTAAATCTGTTTTTGTTCTAGTTAAATTTTAGTACTAATATATTCTCATTGTCAAGAATAAAGCAAAGACAACAGGATATTAATATTGTACACGCCACTGGTTTATGGTGTTGTCGCTGCACGGTGTTGTGCCATCGCATCTGAACCATGCACCACCGGCCAGTGTATATATGCAATGTGCGCCCGCGGTATCAATTGTGTCAATAATATTTGTTTCGGCCTTTGGATTGCCCGGTGTGAATACATGGCCGGTTGTTAAATTAACTGCGACAAATTTGCCATTGCATTTTATTGTTGTACCTGCTGGATAGGCGTTATTAGTGTCAAGGCCGGTCACTGGTGATGATGTTCCAACACAAAACAGTGCATAATTGCCTGCTGGATAGTTTGCGGTTGTATTATCGTCATATGGTACTTCTTTTGATGTTGGCAAATTCCATGTTGCAACCAATGTATATTGGGTGGCCATTAATGGATATGTGGTGTTGCCTTTGTCACCATACATTGGTGTGGCGGTGTTTAAGTTCACATCTGAACTGGCAGTTGTTAAGCATGTATTTGTATACATCTTTTCGGTTGGGCAACAGTTTGTAATGCCAGAAATAGGTGTATAATGGCCGGCCGTGCAGACCTCATTATTAGCACTGGTTTCACCTGTGACGCATGTCCATATTTTGTTTGTATCTAATGATGGGGCGTCAGGGTTTGTTGATGTTGTTCCGCATGTCCAGTCAAATGTTGTTGTGGTGGTATCTGTCGACATCCACGCATAGTGTTGACCGGCCGGGCATGATGTATCACGGCAATTGTCTGGTGCGGATGCGGTGCCGGTTTTTGTTGCAAACCATGATAACAGTGTTTGTGTGTTTTTGTCGGCTGGTACGCGGATTTGGTTGTGTTCTTTTGGGCCCAGTTCTGTTGTTGATTTCGCCTCGCAATTACCCCAAATTTGTTCCGCAATACGGCATGTATAGCATTTGGACATTTTGTCTTTATTGTTTGTTTTACAATTGGTTATACAGGTTGCGTATGGTTGTGTTACGTCTTGGGCGCAATTATTTATACATGCGTCATAGTCTGTACAATCATCGGCGCATATATCGTATACGCATGTGCTATTTGGGGTAGATGTGTTCAGCCATTTATCAATTGGGCATGTGGCGTCCCCTGTTATGCGAGTAACTGCGGATATGCCGTACAGTTCTTCATAGAAATCTGTATACGGTTTGGTTTGGTTAGCGCCTTTGTTCAACAAATCGTTCATGATTTCGTTGATTTTATCGGTGCCGGCCTCGGCAACGCAATTTACAACTTCGTCCCAGCATGCCTTGCGATTAATGATTGATTTACGGTTGACTGATGTATCGATGTTTTCACACAGACCAAAGTTTCCAGAAATAGATGTGCATACCTGGACGATACAGGCACGTCCAACCTCGCGACAGGTTTGCAGGATTGTTTCATATGTATTGTTATTGGTTATTTCTGTCATACCGCCAATCCAGTCGGTATCATCAGTTCCGTCGGTGCCAACTTCCTGCAACAGGGCGGTACATGCGTTCGTCACGTCTGCACACATTGCATTAACCGTTTTGTCGGCCTTGACACCAAATATAGATAGGGCGCGTGCGTCAAAATCTTCCAATGATTTTGATGTTTGTGACAGGCATTGTGTTGTCAGTTTTGTGCAACTTTGACGAACATCTTCCAATTTTTTGTCTTGGGCCAATTTTATTTGTGCCAGTGCATCTTCGATAAATTCCGTCCAAACAGTATCCGCAATATCCTGGCAGTTTTCCATGGCCGGTTCCAAGAACTTCTTTTTTGAATTTAAGAACGTCACAAATGTCGCATTGCCAGGGGCGGTTGTCCATGTCGTGTCACCGGTGGGGCGTGTAATCAATTTACCCAAATTTATCAGGTTTACGGTCAAGAACGCCTCGCCTGTGGATGGGTCGATATACTGGCCGGATACGTCCAGGCATTTACCCATGTCAGACCCGCACACCGACGAATCGGTCAGCATGTCTAAGATTTTCTTTTTACAGGTTAAAATGTCATCAGAATTACGCTTTTGGTATATATCCAGGCGTGACATGTCCAACAGTGCACCACCTTCGCGTACGCGTTCACGGGCGGTGTCTGTTTGTGCCTGATATGATTTTGCAACTGTGTTGCAATCCTGTTCAATTTGCATTTGATAGCCGCTTTCTGCGATAGATAATTCGTCGTCGGTGCAAACCTCTAACGCCATTTCGCGACATACCGGCAGGGCGGCAGAATATAATTCTGTGCCACTTTTGCTGGTGGTGGATGCGCCTTGCAGTGAATCAATACTGTCAAATGCGGCATCAATATTCAGTGACAGTGATATTGGCGACAGATTGCGGTCAAAATTACTGTCGTCAAAACTGGTATTTAATTTCTTTGCGATTTCATCCAATATCTTTTTAGATTGTGACGTATCTTTTTGATTAAATGCGATTTCGCCCTCGGTTGCCTTGTATAATGCGGCGGCGTCTTCTTTATCCATGTTCACCGTCAACAGGCGTTGATTGAAATTCAACATTTTATCTTCGACTGCGGCCAGATTTTTTTTCACACTGTCAAATTCGTGGGTTCGTGTTGAACATGCGCAGCGTTTTAATACGGCGTCTTTGTTCGCGCAAAATTCATCCATGCAACTGTAATAAACTTCACGGCATTTTTTTGCATCGTCCGATGTGATTTTGGTGCGCGCAGTAATCTGGGCGTCTGAATCTGCCACGCGTGCCATGGTGCGGGTTGCCGCACGTGATACGGTTGTACGTGATGTTGCCGCAGTACCACGTGTCCCGGTGGTTGTTGCGCGTGATGTCGTCGCCACGCGGGATGTGGCGGTGCGACTTGTAATCGGTGTGCGTGTGGTTATCGGGGAATTAATAGCAGTTCGGCCCCGTACCGTATTATTGGTCGTGCGTGATACCGTGGTGTTAGATGACGTTTTGGTTCGGTCGCTGTCCTGTATGACATTGCCGGGGCGTGCAGATGTTGTACGCTGTGTCGTGCCAGACTTTATAACCGGTGTTGTTGTGCGTGATATTGATGTTGTGGTGTGTTGCTGTGTGGATACGTCTGTAGACGCCTTTGGTCGTGAAACAGTGACCGTATTATTAGATGTGCGACGCACTGCCGCGCGTGCAGCGTCGGTATTATCATCAGCCACCGCGCCGTGAAACATAAGTGGCGCAAGGCATACAGCCAAAAGCAGTTTGAGACCTTTCATTTCCGTGATTTAATGTTAGCAGATTTATAAAAACACGGGCAAGCGTTTTTTCAGTTAATAGTGAATAGTGAGTAGGGAATAGTGATTTTGGTGCGGCGAGTCGGGACGGTGCACCCCCAAGGCCCCTGCCACAGCATCCGGAGTCTGCGTGTCTACCAGTTCCACCATAGATAAATTGGTGGGGCCAGGGGGACTTGAACCCCCAAGGCTTGCGCCACAGCATCCTTAGTGCTGCGTGTCTACCAGTTTCACCATGGTCGCAAAACACTCTTTTGTTGTTCCCGAGAAATTTTACAATAACCTGTTTTTTTTTCAACTCTTTTATGATAATATGTATGTGATAATTAAATGAAAGGTTTAGGAAATGAAGTATTTACCACGTTTTTTTGTTCGGTGTTCTTTGGCGGTATTGGTGCCTGCGGCGGCAAATGCGGCCGGGACGTATTATACCGGGAACTATCAATCACCCCAGCAACGTTATAATAATTCGTCGGTATATTCAAACCCACGTGGGTACAGCAGTTATAACAATGCAAACCCAAACGCACGTTATAATGCCGGTGGCAGTTGGGCCGGTCAGCAGTCTGCACAGCAACAGCGCACACAACAAAATCAATCGCGTACGCAGGGGACTGCAACAAATAAAAATGCGGCTGGTAATGGATTTTTTGTAAATGCAGGTCTGTCTTATGAAACAGCAAAATGGCAGATGGAAATGAAAAATGCAGGTTCTGTCCTGCGTTATGATGACGTAAACTGGTATGTGTTTGATATTAGTGGCGGATATAATTTTAATGCCGGAAATTTGCCAATGCAGGTGGTCGCAGGCTTGAAATACGGTATGCAGGGTGCTGATTCTTATATGATAGACGACGATATAACCAATGGCGGCTATAAGGTACGTGATTTGTATGATGATTTGGGCGAAAAGGTTGTAGACCAACAACTGGGGACGGCCATGTCTGTCGGTACCAGCAGTGGTGGCAGTATGTTGGGCTTTAATTTAGGGCTGGGGTTGACCGACTTCTTTAAGGTTGGCAGTGTGAAAATGACACCGTCTATTGGTTATCGGTATTTGAAATATAAACTGGAAACCAAGAATAATCATGGGTTGTCTGTTGAATTTGCAAATTCTCAATATGTGGATAATAACGGTGAATTACGGTATGTGCCGATGTTAATATTAAACGATGGCAATGCTGTATATAACATGTATCTGAATAAGGGTGTTGTCCCGCCATTGTATGAAGGTTCGTCAGACCAATTGCAGATACCAACTGGTGAAAGTTGGTCTGCGATAAATACCCAGGGAACGCTGTATTTTGCGCAGCCTGGTACCAGCCACTCTTATGAGGTTGAGTGGGCCGGCCCATACTTGGCAATGGATATGGATTATACGATTAATCAAAACAATGCGGTAAATGGGCGTGTCGAATTAGGATTACCGGCATATACTGCAACTGGTGACCAACCGTATCGCTTTGACTGGGATCATCCAAAGAGTGTTGAAGATAAAGGTGGATTTGGTGATGCGTTCCATCTGGGATTGGGGGCAAACTGGACAACCGCAATATCAGATTCTGTATCGCTGTCTTTGGGTGTCACATATGATTACTATACATTAAGTGGTGCGGATGCTACAACGTATTACAATGCGGCATTTTGGAATACTGTGTATGATTCATTGTTGGCACAATGGAACAATGACGAGGCTGAAATGCTGAATCCGGAAACCGGTGATGGTGACGCTATCTTTGTTAATGATTTGCGTGCCGCCGGATGGAAGATAGAAGATTCTGGTGAAATTGAATCTTTCTATAAATCATTGGGTGTTCGTGTTGGAATAAAGGCTTTGTTCTAAACGGTGTAATGAAATGCGAAATATAAAAAAAATCTTTGGTGTGGCGGGGATTGTGGCAATGCTGGTGTTTGGTGCGGGTGCGGCTGATTTAACAGGCAGTACATCTGTGAACGTCACCAGTGATACCGCCGCCGCGGCCAAGGCCATCGCATTAAATCAGGCGCGTCGTCAGATATTGAATCAGGTGTTATCCCAGTATGCCAACGCTGCACGGGTGCAGGTTGCCGTAAAAAATGCAAAGTCTGATGAATTAATGAATCTGATTTCTTCGTCCAGTATCGATGGTGAACGGCAATCTGATACGGCATATTCTGCAAACATTACGATGGTTGTGGATGCTGATGCGGCACGTCAATGGATGGCGGCAAATGATATTCAAAATTGGTTGGATACTGGCGTTGCAAATATGTCTGGGGCCGTTGTGTTGATTTCCATGTCTGACCGGGTTGCAAACTGGATGGAATTAAAGCAAATTGCACGTAATTTAAATATAGATTTGGATACGCGGTATATTATGGGAAATCAGGCAACAATTGAACTGCCAACAACGCGGCAATCTGCGTTTGTAAATGCTGTGCGTGGTGCCGGATGGCGCGTTGAAAATCAAAATGGCAATGTTCGTATTTGGAAATAATTTTTGGTTATAGTCTTTGTGAATATATTCTTGACATTTGGTGTATTTCAGATAACGTGATTTTCGTATGAAGTAAGGGGAAGGGTTTGAAAAAATTATCGCTGTCTATATTGACGTTATTTTTTCTGATGCCGTTGTCTGCAATGGCAGATTCTGATAAAAATTTTAGTGAATTGTATTTGTCGGTACGTCGTATCGGATTGGAATTGTCCAAGACTCAAATTGGGCACCCGGAAGAGTATGCAAATTCGCCGGTCGCCGCGCTTAGCGCAACCAGTCAAGATTTTATAAAGGGTGTTTTTGATTCTGTATTGGAATACAAGCGTAATCGGTTCCGTTGGGATAACAGTTTGTTTATGGAATATGGCAAAACCACATTGAAACCGTATAACGAGCCGAAAACAACAGACGAAAATGCAGATAAAATTTTACTGTCCAGTGATTTAACCCATGCGTGTTGGGAATTTGGTGGCTTTAAATTTGGGCCGACTGTGCGTGCGGCGTATGATACGCAATTTGAAGATGACCCAGATGCCCCGCGTCAGAATATATTGCGTGCCAGTGCCGGTTTGTCGCTGTTCGATAATCCGATTATTAAGAGTTTGTATCTGGTTGGTGTGTATGAATATGACTTTACATATGCAGGTCATCAAACCAGCAAGTCTGCCACGGAATTCGGATGGCGTGTTGAATATGCCGTACGTGAAGGGGTAAAATTATCAACCAACGGATATTATCGTGAATACTTGTCTTATTCGCAATATGTCGGTACCGATTTGGAACGTGATTTAAGTGCTGTTGCGCGTATGGATACAAATTTGTGGGGTGATTTTACAATGGGCCCATATGTTCAGTATCGTCTGGCCAAGGCACGCGAGGCAGAACATTACGGCAGTAATTTAATGATAGGTATATCGTTTAATTATATAACAAGGTTCGGCCTGATAACACCGCCAACAGATGCGGAATAGTTAAAAGTAATCTTAGTTTCCACTTCACGCGATTGTCCCGGTCGCGTGTTTTTATTATTTTACAACGCTGAAAGTAATGCTGGTGGCGGTACCATTTTCATCAATTGCGCGTACGGTGTAATCGCCCATTGGAACGCGGTGTGTAAAAGTATCACCATTGGCTGTTGTTGAAACAATATCGTTGTTAATAAACCAGAATATTTTTGTGTCCGTGCTGTCTGTCAGTGCGCGAAACGCAACGTCTGCCCAACTGTTATCGGTTGTTATTACTATCTTTGCGCCATCGGCGGGGTTGGTTATTACCGGGGGGGTGATAGTATTGGCGATAGTGTCTAAATCACATCCGGGCATAAATGGGGGTGGGGTGTTGCGATGGATTCCGGCACGACGAAATATGTCTAAAAATTCTGCATCCCAGAACTCATAGACCGCCATGTGTGTTGTTGCCGGGTTTGGGGTGCATGCCCGCAGTCCTGTTTTATTATCAATTGGTATTGCGCGATATACACTGGATACATCAATCGGTGATACGCCTGGTATAAAGTATGATTTGACCGTGCGTGGGCAATGTGCGCCGGCAATGCCGCCAACAGATGCGCACATGTCAATTTGTGAAATATTCATATCGTCGCGCAGGAAATTATTATCTGTAATCGTTATTCCACGTGATGCATAGTAATCACGTACCGTATCGGCCAATGCGAAATATATGGGGGCTGCCGCGCGTGCGCCACTGAACGCATTATTTGGGCGCCCATCAAAGTTGCCAACCCATACGATTAATACAAAATCGCCAAATATCCCGGCCGTCCATGCATCGCGAAATGATGATGATGTACCTGTCTTCCAATAATGGCGCAGGGGGTGCGTTTGATTTTTTGCAAATGGTATATTGCGTGATGGTGTCGATTGCCGGCCCAACATGTCCATGGTCAGAAAAAATGCCTCTGGCGACAGCAATTGTGTGCCATTGCCTTTTAAATCTGTGTCTTTGGTGCGTATATTATATCGCATCCCCAGATTTGCCATTGTTGCGTATATGTTGGCCAGTTCGTACATTGAAACCTCGGCCCCGCCCAAGGCGATTGATATGCCATAGTATCCCGGGGATTTCAGGTTTGATACGCCGGAATCAGACAACAGTTTATAAAAATCACGTATGCCAATTTGGCGTACCAGATTTATCGCAGGGATATTGCGCGAGTGTGTCAGTGCATCGCGGGCAAGTACCGGGCCGTAAAATTCACTGTCTGAATTTTCAGGGGCGTATACGCCGAAGTTTATGGGCGCGTCTTTTAGTAATGTCATGCCGTGAATTAATCCGCGGTCGGCGGCGGTGGCATATATTAGTGGCTTTAATGTTGAACCGGGACTGCGGCGTGCGTACACACCATCGTTTTGACCGCCGATTGTATCATCATAATAATTTGCAGATCCGATATATGACAAAACCTCCATCGTTTTGTAATTTACCAATATTGCCGCAGCGTTTTCTATTCCGCGTGATTTGCGTGCGTTTATTTGGGACGATAATTGTCGTTCCAGTGTGTTTTGCAACCTCAAATCCAGTGTTGTTTTTATATATGATTTTTTTGATTTTGATGTGCGCATTTGTTGCATGCGATCTGTGAAATGTGGTGCATGTCGGGGCAGGGTGCTCGTTCCGCGTACCTGTAATGGCATATCGGCAAAAGTCATCAGATTTTCATCATCAGGGTATTGTGCCACCCAACGGCGTATCAGGTCGGCGCGCATATTTCTTATATTTTCAATGCCGGTTTTAGTGTTCAGACCACGCTTGGTCGGATTTTGTGGCACGGTTGATAGTGTTATTGATTCGATTTGGGACAGATCGGATGCCGGTTTGCCAAAGTATATAATTGATGCAGCCGCGATGCCCTCTATATTGCCGCCGTATGGTGCCAGATTCAGGTATGCGGCCAGTATTTCATCCTTTGTATAAAATGCATCGATATAAATTGCTGCGGCAATTTGTATCAGTTTACCGCCGGGACGTGTCGTTTCTAAGTTATATTTTAGACGTGCAACCTGCATTGTGATTGTTGATGCGCCGGCCGGATGTGGGCGCCCGGTGATATAGTTCATAAATGCACGCCACAGCGATATTGGATTTACACCAAAGTGGCGCCGGAAATGTTTGTCTTCGTATAATATTGTCGCGTTTTGGACGTGTGGGCTGATTTGGGACAGTGGGGTAAAAAATCGATATTTATCATCTTCGGCCAGGGTCATGCGTAATAATTGACCGTCGCGGTCATAGTATATTGTACCAAATGGCACGTTATTTAGTAATGGCGGGGTGAAAAATATTCGGATTATGATATATGTTGTGACGAGCCCCATCATACACAACGATAAAATTCTGTGGCGGTGATAGTATGATATCACCGCCTCTGATATTTTTTTGAATATTTTATTTGACGCTTTCATTGGTGACCCGGAAAGTGCCGGTTTGACCGGTTGCGTTTATTTGTGGATTATACATAGATTGGGCATATATTGGTGGTACTGTAAATGTTCCAATGGCGCCAATCTGGGCTGTGTATGTTATGGTTTGTGCACTGCGTGTCAGGTCTGTGTATATCAGAACGCGGTCTTCACGTGCCTCAACATGCGTGGTGTTGCCAATTATTGAATCAGAATCCACGATAAATCCGCCCGGCAACAGGTCTGTTATCGCGACATTTGGCACGTATTCGGTTGTGCCGCGTGTGCGGGCAGAAATTTTTACCGTCACAATATCGCCAATGTTTGCGGATGTAATACGTTCACCATCACGGGAATAATATTCACGTATGATTTCAATTCCATGTGTTGCGGGTATAACCCGGGTTGGGAATCCAGATTGAACAATTGCATATGATAAACTGGTATCGCGTGTACATTTTGTACAGTTTATAGTTATTTTTTGCATATCATGTCCCAGGGATACAACATATGTGCCGCCAACAGTTGTACCGGGGATTTTATTATCGCCAGATGTGACAGATATGGATTTTATGATGTCTGAATTATCCGTCGATACACCTGTCAATCCCATGATAACCACCGCAGATGTGTATGCGCTGTAATCACCGCTGTTTATATATGCGTTAATTGGTTGAGATATGCCAGATTGGGCGGCATCAAAGTGTTGACGCATCAGGTATGCGTACATCGCATCGTTTGCAACGCTATTGTCAAACATAGATGTATATGCGAATTTTGCACTGGTATCAGGGCGATACTTGGCAATTAACGTTGTTGCCTTGTCTGATTGTTTTAATAATTTATAAGATGCGGCAATATATGCGCCCATCAGGGTTGACTGCCAGTCTTTGATATTCGCATTGGCGTATTCTTCAAACGCGTTTATATAACTGGTTGTCACATATCCACCACGGGTGACAACGTATATGGCGTATGATACGGCCCGGGCATCAGATGGACTGGTGATTGGGTTGCCTGCAAATGTGCGCAGATAATCTGTGGCGCGTGATAACATGTCGCGTGGCACGGTAAATCCGTGTGATTTTGCAACAGACAGGAATTGTACAACATATGCTGTTAAATATGCTGTATTTGCATTGGAAAGATTATTTATTCCGCGTGCGTCACCCGTAAACAGATCAAATGAGCCATCATCGTTTTGTCTGGTTTTCAGTGTGTTAATCGTATCTGTTATTCTTTTGGTTGCGTCATCAAACGTGGTGCCCAAGAATTTATTCGTTGGCATTAATGCATATGGCATTGCACGTGATACCAGTTGTTCTGTGCAATCAAATTCATATTGGTTTAAGTACATGAATAATGGTCTTATCGCTGCATCTGCGTTTGATGACACGTATAATGTGGTATCACCGGCGCCCGGATACATATCAATTTGGAAATTTTTAATTGATTGGTGCGCTGATGCGATATTGCCGGTTTGAATACGTGTTTGGAACGTTGTTATCGGACGAATTGACATCGTGCTGATTGATTGACGCGTGGCCAGTGTTTTATTTTGGCTGTTTTGCAATTGCGCATCAATGGTCAATTCCGCATTACCCGGTGTGTTGCCGACTGCAACGTCAAATGCAAACAGTTTTTCCGTGTTTTCTGGGACAATCGCATCAGGGGTGCGGTTGCCTGTGATTGATATATTTGATGTGGTTTGCGCATCCAAGATAACGCGTGCGTTATCGCCACTGGTCGGCATCAGATTTGATATGGATGTGTTTACCTGGAATACGTCGCCGGGGGCGGTAAATGTCGGCATTGTTGTTGATACAATGACCGGTGCCTGAACGCGTGTTGTTGTATTTGCAGCACCAATGGCATCAGATGTTGCCGCCACCGCAAATGTTGTAAGTGTGCCGTTAAATTCTGATGGGATATCAAATGTGATGGTACCCGGTTTGTTTGCAGTCGCCGATATAATCCCCGAATAAAATGCCACCGGTGCCGATATGCGGCGTGCAAATGGGTTGGTTAATGTGTGACTTAACGCATCATCAATACCGTCATAGTCCCCACCACCAGTTTTGGCAAATTCGCGCAAGATTTTGTATTCAGGCAATAATAAAGACAGTGTTTGATATGTATCCACCTGTAATGCAGATTTTGTAAAGAAGTGCGCAATTGGGTTTGGAATTTTATATTTTGCGACCTGTAATATACCGGTGTTGATGGCAAAAATCATGACTTTGGCATCTTTGTTAGTTGTATAGCCGATGGTCAATTTATTGCTGTCAATTTTGTCCGGGGCAGATAATTTGATATCAACCTGGTGTGCGGATGTATCGGTCGCAAATGGTGCAACCGCGTACGTATATGGATTTGTAAATATGTCATGACTGGTGATTGCACGTACAAATGAAACATTTATGTATCCTGTGCCACTGAATTCTGCTGGGATATCAATTGTCTGAACTGACGATGTTGTCGTGGTGTTAAACCATTTGTATGCGTATACTTTGTCACGTTCAATTGTTATAAGACCGGATCCTGTATATGGTGTTGTTATATTTATAGATACTGTGTCGCCTGGGTGATATGTGGATTTATCCAATTTGATTTTCATTTCAGCGTTGTTTTCTGCGCTTAATGTCAGATTTTCGGACGCTGCAACAAAGTATTCTATATTTGCCAATATACGGTCGTTTTTATCTGATATTTGAATAAAATATGTGCCACCGTTGCCGGTATCCAGTTTTATATCTGTGCCTGTTTGGGCGATATTTACAGATTTTGTTGATACCACATTGTCGCGGGTGACGGTTTGATATTTATAGTATCCGTCGCCGTCTTTTATTAAACTGGTTAAATTTTCACGGCGTATCAGGCGCATTGTCATGTCGTCGGCAGATACCTGGGCAACATTATTGTCAATTGCAATCAGATTAACAGATGCGTCTGCACCGCGGTTAATGTATTTCAGGTCTGTGTTTGATTTGTATCCGACCAAGAATTCTGCATCTGAAACACGTGTGACTATTGCGGTATTTACGCTTTTGCCGGAAACTGCGGATTCAAAACCACGTATATTTAATGCCAGCATATATGTGCCAACAGGTATCGGTGCGTCAAATTTCACGTCCAGTATTGCGTGGCCCGCATCGTCTGTTTGAACGTCGGGTATTGAGGCCGTATATGTTTGGCGGTGTGCCGGTGCATTTTCAGATACGCCATGGTCGGTTTGAAAGTTTGGTGTAAATGTATATTGTTTGTATTCAGGAAATGTGAATTCAATCGGGCGTAATGTTGCCGTCGCAGAAATTCGTCGGTCGGTTGCGGGTGTTCCAAACAAGTTTTGCAACGATACTGTTGCGCGTATATTATCGGCCGATATCCAGCCATCGTCCGATGTCCCGGCGATTGATGCAGATATTTTCATCGTATCAGGGGTAAATTCTGCAACCTGAAATGTTGTAGAACCCAACCAGTCTTGGTTTTTGTTTTTTGAATTTAATGAAAATACATTTACCGTATATGTACCAATAGGGGCGTTTTCCTGGACATTATACGATACGTCAAACATGCCGGTATCATCCAATGATACGGACTTTGACAGCACATCACGGCCACGTGCATCACGTATTTCAATTCGAACCGGGATTCCGGACAACGATTTAAAGTTCTTGTTTTTTATTATTGTTGCAATAACTGCGGATTCGCCCGGGCGATATATTCCGCGGTCTGAAAACAAGTATGCGTTTAATGCGATGTTCGCAGATTGGTATTCACCATCAATGTCAAATTTGGAATAATCGACGCGTGTTGAATATTCTGAATTATATGGGATAAATGATACATCATTGTCACGGCGTGCAACAATTGCCACAGGCTGACGCGCATTTTTATATTCTGACCATGCAAATTTAGGGATTTGGGCATGACCTGTATCATCTGTACGACCAGACCATATTGAATTCCCATTGCGTCCCAGTACGGATATTTCAATATCTGTGGCAGGTGCACCACTGGACAGATTTGATACAAACAGGCTTGATGTTCCATCCGTGTTTTCTTTACGTATGATACCCATGTCAGTTAATAAAATCAGGCGTTGGTCACTGTTTTCGGCGTTATCTTGATTGGCGCCGACCTGAACAATGAATATGCCGGTGTTATCGGTGCCGCCACGTGCCAGATAGTCGCCCAAATCAACCGATGCATAATTTGCCCGCATTGGTGTTGCGTTGGCAAAAGGAATTGTCTTTTGGAATACAACTGACATGTCATATTTGCCAAAAGACCAAGATTTAAATTCAATGTTATTGGAAAACAGGTTGTATGTTTGGGAAATCAAGTGATTGATTTCAGAAGATTTTATTTTGTATAAAATTACATGCGCACTGTCGGCACCGCCACGCGCCATTATCCCCAATTTCTTGTCACCGGTCATGGATAGAATTGCACCACTGCCGGCAATTTGCACTGATTTTTGTGGGTATGGAACACGCATGACCTTGTTAATGCCGTTTTTTATAACATATCCGCCGTTGGATTCAAATCCGGATTTTACAGATACATATATATATCGTGTGGTATCATCAGATATATTATATGCAAATGCATATTGATATACACCGTTCGGTGTGGCGAATTCAACAGGGGTAAGTTTTATTGGCTTGGATTTAGAAATCACCGCCGGGGTTATTTCATCCAATGCCCAATCGTGTGTTGTGTCATCATCGTCAGGTGTTGTCGCGGGTAATAAGTATGCGTTGATATAGTCCTGCCATTTTATTGATTTTTTTGCCCCCAGTGTGGTGTTTAACAATATTAACTGTTGGGCATTGCCGTCAGTGGTGTCTGCAACCGTTGTCACCAATTCTGAAATTTTGAAAATATTATCTGTTGATTCAATGGTTGTGTTGGTGGTTAATTTTTGTGTGGATGCGTCACCAGACTGGGCCGATACGCGATTTAGTTTTAATCGTAATTTTTGGGCCGTGTCTGTGACAGCGATTGGCGCAGATGTAATAAATGCCGTGCGATTAAAATTATCAAATTTGACTGTAAAATCCTGCTGTGCATTGTCCAGGCGTAATGAAACCTTGTCCGTAAAGTCCGCAGTATTTATTGGATAATTGAAAGAAATCACCGCCACAGCAATCATTGATTTTTTTGCAGCCGGGTCTGGGTACACATTAAACGAATCGATATTGGCAGTGATATCTGCGGTGCGTACCGATATTGTGCGTGTGTTTGGAATTGCGTCGGTGTTGAACAGTGATTTTTTTATCTGAATCTTGAATTTTGTATCTGCCGGCCAATCAGATGCGGGGGTAAATACCAGTGTATCGCCATCGCGCATGTGCCATGTGCCCCGAACAAAAGGGGTAATTTTTACATTTTGTGCAATATCTTTTTCTGTCAAATTTGGGCGAAATGCATCACCATATGGCCCGGATTGCCATTGGTAGTATATAGTCAGCGGGGTTATGTCTGATATACGGCGATTATTATTTATATCCGGTACATTGTCGGATGATAAAAATGCACTGGATGCATTGTCTGTAAATTGTGTGGCGTGTGGTGTGGATATATTTGCGATAAATCGCGTGCGTGCATTGTCAGCCCGGGGCCAAATGAACCACGCAACAGAAAATGTCACAACAATCAATACGATAGCCGCAACCAGTTTTTGCCATTTCGGTATATTTTGTATGCGTCCAAAAATTCGTGAACGTGTCATCGCAGAATATCCTTTCCTGAATACAAATTTATAAATATTTATATTCTATCGTGAATATCCCAAAAGACAAGTTTTTTATTAAAATTCAAAGCGTGTCTTTGCAACGATGAAAAATTCATCTGTGCCATATGGATTATCGACAAAACCTGCGGTCAGGTATTTGTATGTGGCGGTATATTCCAGGGCCGGGCGTGTTGTCAGTTCTACAGAATTTTGTGTGTATAAAATTTGTCCCTGTCTGTCGCGACCGACGGGCGTTGTGATTTGCATATCGCCCCGCACGATTACATCCGGAATTGCGATGCCAAATGTAAAATCATGATATTGTGCAGATGCCTGAACAGATGCCATGTACACTGTGCTTATGTCAGAAATCATTGATTCATCCACTGTATGCGGACGCAATATAGACAGGCGTGTGCTGCCAGATAAATTAATCTCGCCCCGTTGCAAATTGCCGCGTGTGCCGATAAATCCTGTTGCAGAATCTTGTTTCAGTTTCAGCATGCCGTCACCGATAACAAAGTCTTTTGGTGTAAATCCCATTTCAATCGGGCCAAATGCCATTTTCTTGTCACGATTTGCGGCGCGCAAGAATTCAAAACCGCGTCCCGGATTGTATGATTTTATGTTATCAGCCAGGTTTGCTTGAAACGGACGACCATATGCATCAAAAAATGCAAGTTTTACACCGGCAGATTTTATATTGTGTGCGATTGGCGCGGCGACGCGTGCAGTACGCATTGGTTGCATAACGTCGCCAATTGGAACCAATGCGGTTCCCACCGGTCTGGTTGCGCGTTCCATATCCAGCATACCGTGACCATATATCGGGTCAACACCAGGTGCACCGATATCACGGGCGGTTTCAAACAGCAGACTTGTTATCTGGGTGGCGGTCATATATGGATATGCCTCGCGCAATACTGCAACGGCGGCGGATACAATTGGTGCGGCAAAACTGGTACCGTTGACAGTTTTGCTGCCTGTATCAATATGGCTGCCCGGGGCGGTGATGCAATAGTTTTGTGTGACGCCGCATGCGTTGCTGTAATATGCGATTTCGCCGGCATCGCTGTCCCAGGCGACGACGTTTATAAAGTGTCCGTTTAATTCGTTCATTACACGTGGCATGGCGGATAGGGCACCACTTTGTGCATTGCCATCATTACCGGCGGCAAATACGAATATTGCATCGCGTTGTGTTGCGGCAATTGATACCTGGTTAACAAAGTTCACATCGGTCTGTTGGATTAATTCTGCGCGCGAGTGAATTTGCGTGGCCTGCATCGAAACGTTCCAACTGGCATTATATACGTTTGCGTTGTTTGCACTTGCAATAACATCACCGATTTGGGCATATGACATAAAATCTTTGCCGCTGCTGGTCACCTGATATGATTCAACGATTGCGTTTGGGGCGATGGTGCCGCCTGCAATTGCAGATACGGCCGCGCCGTGCCAGTAATCAGACCCGCTGTCCAGAACGGCGATTGTTGTACCACGACCGGTAAATCCACGTGCCAAAGAATAGGCCAGGCGGATATCATCATATTGGGCGCGATTGATGGTGTAATTGTTGTTTGATATAATGCCAGACAATTGGGCTGCGTCAACATCATCGCCCACCATATTATAATTTGTGTATGTCATTGTTGGTTGGGATGTTGGGGCGGCAGAACCACCGCCGCCACCACCTCCGGACATACCAAATAACGCCAATGCGCCACCAATCGCGGACAGACCACCAATCGCGGGTGCCGCGCCTGTAAAGAACATGCATTTTGTCGGGTTTTGCTGACGATATTGTTTATTTGCACATGTTTTGGTCGCTGTGGCTGTATTATTTATACCAAACGCATAGACGGTATTCGGTGCGATTGCAACCAGTGCCATCGTTGCCGTGGCGAATTTAGAAACTTTTTTGAAAAGATACAAATTGTTAGTTTTCATTTTTGTTTCCCGTCCTACGTTTGTCAAAATATTATTTTGTACATATATTATATAGTACAAATGTTTAAATTGTCAACCGGTCGGGTCACAAAAATTTATTCTTTATTTTGTTGCGTATAAAAATTTGTCCGTACCTGCGTTGTACAGGTATTCGCCGGATATTTTGTCGAACATGCACGGTGTGCCACGATAATCCAATACCGGAATCATGTCACGAATCATGGCGCCATTTATGGTCAGTTTATATGAATAAAGCCTCATTTTTGTTGCAGGGGTATTAAAGGTTCCGTTATTATTGTACTGGCCCAATTTAAAGATGGCAATTTTTACATCCTTTTTACTGGTGAAAGCAGACCAATTTAGTGATTGTGTCTGGGTTTGGTTTATGTAAAGTGTTTCAATGTTGTTGCTATATTCTACACGAATATTGTCTTTTTCGCCGTATGGTATAACATTGCCGTCTTGCTTAATTGACCATCCGTCTTGCAGTCGTAATTGCAGAAATGCGTTTGCACCGGTCCAGGTTATGGCGTCGTATTGCAACCCCGTTGCGGTCATTATGATTTCGACATTGTCGTCGGGATTCATGGTATATCCGGTGTCCAAGTATTGTGTTCCTGTTGATTCGATGTAGTCTAATTCCATGTGTGGTGCGCCAGAACAGACGGATAATACCGCATTTTTATACAGTACTTTTAGATTGCTGCAATTATATTTCGATAATATAGCATAAAATATTTCGCCAGTTGATGATTGCGTCGCCAGTGCTGGGCGTGATGTAATTTGTGTTCGCATTTTTAATGCGGTATTGTTGATATGCAATGTCAATTGTTTGTCTGGATGCAAAGTACAGAAATCAACGTCTGTGGCACCGGGCGATGAATATGTCCCATTTGGGCATTCTGATGCAGTATCATCGCCGGGGCAATAGCTATTGGGCGGGCAAATTGTACAATTCTTGGTTATGGTGGGTAAATATGCGCCCGGGGCGCAGATTGCGCCATATGCAGATTCAGCAAATGTAAATATCAGTGTGATAATGGCAATATTTTGTTTTAACAATGTTCCCACTCCCTTTTTTGTGTGTATAAAGAAATACCGCCAATAATTGACGGCCGGGGAGTTCGAAAATCAAGGTTATCAATGAT
>CAZJGX010000002.1:0-27959 GCA_964545825.1 uncultured Muribaculaceae bacterium | reverse complement strand
TTTAAAAGAAGGCGACCGTGTTGAATGCTATGAAGTGACCGAGGTTCGCGCACAACTATAAAAAATGCCCCGTTGGGGCATTTTTTATAGAGTGAAGGTAGTAGATAGTAGAGTTTAGGTAATAAGTAGTAGAGTTAAGGTAAATAAGTTGTGGCGCATATTGCGCCACACATTAACTACTACATATACTCTAATACCTAAACTTTAATAAAATCCTAGATTTTACATATCTACATGTTATAATGCATATGTGCAGGCGGGTTGCCTGTGTATGGAATCGAAAACCATTTATCTACATAGTCAGAAAAGACGAAAAAATCTCCAACCGGCGGTTGGAGGCGTGTGAATAAGGCTTAGCCAAATAAACACGCTATTCTGTAGAGTAGTTTTCGACCTCCAACCATTGTGAATTGTTTACAGTGGTTTTGTTTTTTATGTGGGGGCACGCATGACAAATAACAAGTACACACCATCAGAATACGATATTGCACTGGGTAAATTGTTATCAAATACACGCGAACGGTTTGGACTGACGGTGGCTGATTGTGCAATGATTTGCGGTATCAAAGAGTCTGAATTTATATCTTATGAATCCGCACAAAAAACACTAACCGTAGAAATGTTATATAAAATAACGCGATATTGCTTTAACGGGATGACAGTTGGCGCATTTTTAGGTGAACTGGATACGCCATATCATGCGGATACCACTATAACAGATATAGTTAATGCGTTATATAACTTAAACCATGATGGACGTAAAATAATTGCCACGGTTGCAAATGCAATTAATCCCAAATATATAAGCCCAACCACAAAACGCATGTTCGTATAAAAAACACCGGCAATTTCTGCCCACAAAATTTTTCAATTTTGTGGGGCCCAGATGCCGGTGTTTTTTTAGGGTTTACTGGTCTTTGGATTTTTCCTCGGCTTCTTTTTTCAAAAATGATTCCAGCCAATGGTTATCAAAGTTCAATTGTTTAACATCCCGATTATTTAACAGTTTTTGCTGTAATGGGATGGTGGTTTTTACACCTTCGATAACGAATTCATCCAATGCACGCACCGCACGCATGATACATGCCGGTCTGTTTTGTGCATACACAATCAGTTTCGCAATCATTGAATCATATGTCGGCGGAATTGTGTATCCGGTATAAACCGCACTGTCCACGCGAACGCCCATGCCACCAGACGGTGCATACAGCGTTATTTTACCCGGGTTTGGGATAAAGTTTTCAGGATCTTCAGCATTGATACGAAATTCAATTGCATGTCCGTGTGGCACGACATTTGATTGTGTATAGCCCAACTTTTCACCGGCGGCGATTCTGATTTGTTCGCGAACCAAATCAACGCCATACACCATTTCCGTCACAGGGTGTTCCACCTGCAAACGTGTATTCATTTCCAGAAAATAGAATTTTCCATCTTCATACATGAATTCAAATGTACCTGCACTGCTGTACCCCATTTTCTTGGCGGCAGTTTTGCAAATTTCAATCATATCGTCGCGCTGTTTCTGGGTCAGGGCCGCGGCCGGGCACTCTTCCATAACCTTTTGATTTTTTCGTTGCAACGAACAATCACGTTCACCGAATATTACAACATGGCCATGTTTATCACCCAATACCTGGAATTCGATATGACGTGGGTGCAACAACAATTTTTCCATATACAGCGTATCGTCACCAAAGCCTGATTTTGCCTCTTGCTTGGTGATATTAAATGCCTCTGCCATTTGAGATGCATCCATTACCGGGCGCATACCGCGACCACCGCCGCCGGCCGATGCCTTTAACATAACGGGGTATCCGATTTTTTCTGCGCACTTTAACGCCGCGTCCAATGTTTCAACCGCACCATCAGACCCCGGCACCACCGGCAGGCCACACTCAATCGCGGTGCGTTTGGCATTAACCTTGTCCCCCATTTTGACAATCATTTCAGGTTCTGGGCCAATCCAAATCATGCCGTGATTTTGCACCTTTTGTGCAAAGTCTGCACGTTCAGATAAAAATCCATATCCCGGATGAATTGCATCAGAATTTGTCAGCAATGCCGCCGTTAATATTGCAGATTCGTTCAGATATGAATCCTTGGACGGGCCAGGTCCAATACAAACAGATTCATCTGCCAATTGAACATGCATTGCGTTTTTATCAACTGTTGAATATACCGCAACCGTACGAATTCCCATATCGCGACATGCACGAATAATGCGCAACGCGATTTCACCACGGTTTGCAATTAAAACTTTCTTTATCTGTGACATGTTATGCCTATTCAATAACAATCAATGGTTGGTCAAATTCAACTGCCTGGCCGTCAGATACCAATATTTCTTTGACAACGCCGTCTTTGTCAGATTTGATTGGGTTAAATGTTTTCATTGCCTCTACCAATGCGACAGTGTCACCAGCCTTTATTGATGCGCCAACTGTGGTAAATGGTTTTGCACCCGGTTCCGGTGCCAAATATACAACACCCACCATTGGTGATTTTAATGCATATCCAGATACCGCATTATCAGCCGGGCCGCTGGTTGCCTGTTTTGCATCTGCAACAGGAAAACTTGGCATTGCGACAGTGGCCGCCGCCTGCTGTTTTGACAAGTGAATATGTTTACGGTATACGCCAAATAAAAACTGGCGTTCCAAATCTAATTCTGTAATCCCCATTTCATCCATAATTTTAGACATGGATTCTACGGTTGCGCGAAAAGACATCTTTTTATCCTTTTATAAATTATAACTTTTATTTTTCGTGTTTGAAATTTTACCACAAATGACGCCCATGTCAAGGGACGGGGTCATACCCATATCCACCACCCGGCCGACACCGCATGATTCTGCGCATCCCCATCAGTCCCCCCCGCAACAGGCCGTATTTTTCAATAGCGGTACGGGTATACTCGCTGCAACTGGGGGTAAAACGGCATGCACAGCGGCCGCCAATAATTGGTGAAATTGCCGCCTGATACATGCGGATGATGCGTATTGCCACGCGTGATAAAATGTTATGATTGGTCTGCATCTTTTGCATTGCGTTTTGCGTCACGCACAGTGCGGCGTATATATGCCAGGGCTTTGCGCATAGCCTCGCGCCCATTGTCGCGGGTGGCGTCAACAATTGCACGTCGCGCGATAAAGACATAATCCATGTCCGGGCACATTAATTTTTCATTAAATGCAATCCAATCACGCAACAGACGCTTTGCCCGATTACGTGTGACCGCATGACGGAAACTTTTTTTCGTGACAATCAATCCATATCGCGCATCGCCCGGAAAGTTTGTTGGCTTTGCCCGTATCAGAAAATATGCACAACGCCCCGTCGGGTCATTTTCACCGGCGGCAAAGTCTTTATGATTTTTTATCGTATCTCTTATCATGGGAGGTATCATACCAGAATATATGATAAATCAAATAAAAAAGACAGCGGCACGCTTGATTTTTTATCTTGCAGGTTTTATAGTTCAAAAAAATCATTATTTTGGGGGCAAAAATGTATAATTGGCTGATGAAATTCTTTTCCGCAGACATGGCGATTGATTTGGGTACTGCGAACACATTGATTTATGTAAAAGACCGTGGAATTGTATTAAATGAACCATCTGTTGTGGCGGTTGCAGAAAACCGCCTGTTGGGCCGCAAAGAAATATTGGCCGTCGGAACCGAGGCAAAGCAAATGTTCGGCCGTACACCGGGTTCTATTACTGCGGTGCGACCACTGCGCGACGGCGTTATTGCAGACTTTGAAGTCGCCGAAGAAATGATTAAATACTTTATTCGCAAGGTTCATCGTCGTAATCCCTTGGCGGCACCATTGATTATTATTTGCGTACCGTCATGCGCAACCCAGGTGGAACGCCGCGCAATACAAGAGGCTGCCGATGCCGCCGGTGCGCGCAAGGTTTATATTATCGAAGAATCAACCGCTGCGGCGATTGGTGCAGGCCTGCCGGTGGAAAAGCCGGTCGGTTCCATGGTTTTGGATATTGGTGGTGGCACGACCGAGGTTGCGGTTATGTCCCTGGGCGGAATTGTGTATTCAAATGCGGTTCGTACCGCCGGTGACCAGATGGACTTGGATATTATAGAATTCGTTCGCAAGAATAAAAATCTGCTGATTGGTGAAAATACAGCCGAAGAAATCAAAAAGAAAATCGGCTCTGCCATTTCACCTAAGGACAAGGCAAATGAATTAACAATGAAGATAAAGGGTCGTGACCTGTTATCTGGTACGCCACGTGAAACGGTTATTACAGAAACACAAATTGCAAATGCCCTGTCACAAACAGTCAGCAAGATTGTCGATACTGTTCGCCAGGCGTTGGAATTAACACCGCCGGAATTGTCGGCCGATATTGCAGATTTGGGTATCGCAATGACTGGTGGTGGTTCAATGTTGCGTGGGTTGGATGCGGCGATTCGCGCGGCCACAGGCCTGCCGACATTTTTAGTTGATAACCCGTTGGCATGCGTTGCATGTGGGTCTGGCAAGATGCTGTCCAGCCTTGATAAAAGTAAACATATCCTGCAAACAATGTATTAAAAAACGCCCCGTTCGGGGCATTTTTTATTTACGCAGACCTAATTTCTTAATCAAATCTTCGTATTCTGCAACGCTGTTTTTCTTGATGTACGCCAACAGTTTTTTGCGGCGATTAACCATCAACAACAAACCACGACGTGAGTGTTTATCCTTGTGATTGGCCTTCATATGTTCGGTCAAATTGCGGATACGTTCTGTCAACAATGCAACCTGGGCTGCGGCAGAACCACCATTATCGTTTTCTGTGGTTTTAAATTCTTTAATCAGTTCAGCATTTCTTTCTTTTGTCACGGACATTTCTTTTCCTTTTTTTATATAATTGTTCGTTTTGGTCGCAGTGTGCCGTCTGATACACACCCTATTCCAATGAACGTGTCACCGGAATAAACACGCATCAATCCGTTATATGCCACCGTTTTAATAAATCCACCATTTTTATATAGCATGGCCGATTTATCGTCCAGATTCATAACCGGAATGTCCCCCAGTACGGAATCTGTTGACATCAAGTATTTACTGACGTCATCGCCATTATTAACCAGATTTTCCAAAAAATCAAGTTGTACGGCATTTTTTAAATCAAATGCCCCCGTGCGTGTGCGTCGAATCATATCAACTGTTGCGATTGCACCGACATTTTTTGCAATATCGCGTGCCAATGCACGTACGTATGTGCCGCGTCCGCATACAACGTGAAAATGCCATGATTCGCCACGACGGCCGGTAAATTTCAGCGACGAAATCCGGATGTGGCGCGGACGAATATCTGCCACCGCCCCACCCCGTGCGATTTCATATGCACGACGGCCGGATACATGCACCGCGCTGTATTGCGGTGGGATTTGTTCCGTATCGCCGATAAATTTATCCAGTGTGGCAATTACATCAGATTCTGACGGCACAAAATCATCACGTTGTGTCTGGATGCCTGTGATGTCCAAGGTGTCTGTTTCAAATCCAAACTGCATGGAAAAATCATATTCTTTTTCATCGGCACCCGGCATATCTTCGACATATGGAATCAGTTTTGTCGCCGCCCCGATTGCAATTGGCAGAACGCCTGTGGCCATCGGGTCCAGTGTACCGATATGGCCGGCCGTACGCTGCCCAAACATCCGGGCCAGACGTCCCCCGGCCGTACGTGAAAACAGCCCTGATGATTTATCTAAGATTATCCATCCCTGTGCCATCGTTATCCAAACAGGTTTAATTGTGTTGTATTTACCTTGGCAGGTTCCGATACGCGTGATTTTTGAACCGTTGCCGGCCGTACAGGCTGCGGCGATTGCGCATCATCAGATAAAACAGCGGCATGTGATTCCAGATTATCCAGAACACTTTGTGCACGTTTAACCACACTGTCTGGCATACCGGCCATTTTTGCGACATGTATCCCATATGAGCGATTTGCGACGCCCGCCACAATTTTGTGCATGAATATGATTTCATTATTATGCTCGCGCACATCAATGGTCAAACACAATACATTTTGTAATTTATCCGGTGCGTCACCGACCAAAGTCGTCAGTTCATGATAATGTGTTGCAAACAGTGTTCGTGGGCGCATCTGGTTTAAATATTCCAACACCGCTTGGGCAATTGCCATACCGTCGTATGTTGCGGTGCCGCGCCCTATTTCGTCAAATATTATAAACGAACGTTCTGTTGCACGGCGCAGAATATTGGCGGTCTCGCTCATTTCTACC
The DNA here is from genome assembly GCA_964545825.1 of uncultured Muribaculaceae bacterium. Lineage (GTDB taxonomy): Bacteria > Pseudomonadota > Alphaproteobacteria > Rs-D84 > Rs-D84 > Enterousia. Next base: position 21,693 of record CAZJGX010000002.1, on the reverse strand, counting down.
ATAAATGTTGATTGACCCGCGGCCAGATTGTCTGATGCGCCAACACGACTGAACAATTGGTCACAGATACCAATCGTGGCACTTTGCGCCGGAACAAACGAGCCCATATGTGCCAAAACAACCAATAATGCATTTTGACGTAAATATGTTGATTTACCAGCCATATTCGGCCCGGTCAGCAATGCGATACTGCGTTTATTTAAATCGCAATCATTTTTAACAAATGTTTCACCACGTCCACGCAACGCAAATTCAATCACCGGATGCCGGCCGCCAACAACATTAAATGCGACATCATCGGTAATATTTGGGCGAACCCATGAATACTGGTCTGATACGGTTGCCAAAGAATACCATACATCCAAATCTGCCAGCAATTCTGCAGTTGCCAGCAAACTGTCTGACACATTGCGGATTTGTGCGATAAAGCGGGCGATAATCTCGGCCTCTATACCGGATGCTTTTTCGGCGGCACTGCGTACGTCGTTATCCAAATCAATCAGGCGCGGTGTTGTAAATCTAATATTGCCGGCCATGCTTTGCCTGTGGATAAATCCAGAATCCGGTGCCATTAATGCATCTGCACGTGCGGATGGTACCTCTATAAAATATCCCAGGATATTATTGTATTTTATTTTCAGATTATGAACGCCGGTTGATGCGGCATATTCAGATTGTAATGCGGCAATCGTTTCACGTGCGCCATGCGACAGACTGCGCATGTTATCCAATGCCAAATCAAATCCCGTACGGATTACACCGCCATCACGAAAGAACGTCGGTAATTCATCTGATAATGCCGAACGCAAAGTTAATGCCAATTCATCATGTGTTGATATTGCATTGAATTTTTCAGCCAAATCCGTATCCAGTCGCGCCCCCAGATTTTTTGCATGTGGCAATCGCAACAAGAAATCACAAATATTGCGCATATCGCGCGGTGTGCCGCGCCCTGATAACAGGCGTGACAAACTGCGTCCAACATCCGGCACAGATGACAAGGTTGCCGCAACAGACGCCATAACATCAGGATTAGTTAACATGTGACCAATATGTGTCTGGCGGGATTGAATAACGGAAATATCCGCCGATAAATTGCGCAAATATGAACGCATGCGTCGTGCACCGGCCGCGGTCTTGGTATTATCCAAAACATCAATCAACGCAATGCCGCCATCGTTAATCGGTGCATCGATTTCCAGGCTTTTCCATGTGGCTGAATCAATCAGTAATTGCCGGCCAGATTTATACACATACGGCGCACGGAAAGTCATTGTTGCGTCACGTTGGGTGTTAAACAAATATCCCGCCAGCATGCAAATCGCATTGTCACAATTTTTATCACCAGATGCGTTTACACGTACATCGGTTGCACCACCAAATACACGGGATACAATTTTATCAATATCAGCGCGTACATACAGGCGTTCATACACAGGTGTTGTTTTAAATATGCCACGCATAGCCAAAACAGTATCTTGTTCTGCGGCGGATTCGGGGTATATAACCTCGGCCGGGGTGATGCGAACCAAATCATCAATAACATCTGATGTTTGACCGATAAAGAATTCCCCGGTTGATATATCGCATCCCGCGATATCAAATTGTCCGTCACGCATAGGAACGACTGCAACCAAGAAATTTGAATTCTTTGGCGTCAGTAAATTTTCGTCCGTCAATGTCCCGGGCGTCAGAACGCGAACAACCTTGCGTTCAATATACTTATGGCCGCGGGCCTTGGCCTCGGCCGGGGTTTCCATTTGTTCCACCAGTGCAACAGAATAACCACTGCGAACCAGACGGCCAAAATAATTATCCGCCGCATGCCATGGAATACCGCACATAGGGATGTTTTCACCCGCGCCATCTGTACCACGTGCCGTCAGAACCAACGATAATGTTTCGCTGATTATGCGGGCGTCGTCAAAAAACGCCTCGTAAAAATCGCCCAGACGAAACATCAACAATGCGTCCGGATTTTCCGCCTTCATATCAACATACTGTTGCATGACAGGGGTTAATTTTGTTTTATCCGCCATAATAAATTAACCTTTTATGCCGCCGATGGTGCCTTTAATGTTTCTATTTTCAGTTCGGCTTCTTTTAATAACTGTTCACAATAGGCCTTTAATTTAATGCCCTGTTCATATGCTGCAACAGAATCGGCCAATGATAATTCACCTGATTCCATCTTTTTTACCAGGTCAATCAATTGTTTGTATGCTTCTTCAAAAGATAATTTTTTATCGTCCATAAATAATTCCTTTTATTTAATACAAACGATACACGATAAAGGCATGGTTCGCAACAATTTTAACACAAAAATTTTGGTATAAAAAAGACCGGTATTTACCGGCCTTTTTTATATATTTTTTAATTCATATTATCTGTGATTTTTTTGACCAATTCTTGCAATTGAACACGCGTTGCAAATGATAATACCAATTGGCCTGCCCCGCCACGACGTTCAACCAGTTTTACCGGTACGCCCAATGCTTCGTGCACCCGTGATTCAATGTCACGAACCGTATCAGGGTTCATTGTTTTGTCTGTAAATGTACGGCGTGCGGTGGAACGTGGTGCACGTTTTACCAGTTTTGCTGTCTCTGCCACAGACAGGTTGTCCGCAATAATCTGATGTGCCAATTCAGATGGATTATCAGCCACGGCAATCGCTGTGATATGTGACGATGTTAATTTGCCTGTGGCCGCCATTTCTTTGACATCGGCCGGCAATCCATCCAGGCGCATTTTATTGCGAATATAACTTTCAGATTTGCCAATCAGCCGGCAAACATCGGCTATTTCATATCCGCATTTTTCCATCAGGTTTTTGTATGCGGCGCCCTCTTCTATCGGGTTCAGATTTTCACGTTGCACATTTTCAATCAATGCGATTTCCATCGCGTTTTCGTTAGATAATGTTTTTACTAATGCCGGTATTTCGTTCAGTCCCGCCATCTTGGCCGCACGATAGCGACGTTCGCCTGCGACAATTTCATACATGTATGGGCGATTTGTCACGCTGCGCAAAATAATTGGGGATAACACACCCTTTTCACGGATAGATGCGGCCAGTTCGGCCAATTCGTTATCTGTAAATGTCTTGCGTGGCTGGTCTGGGTTTGCGCCAATTTGTACCAGTGGAATTTGCTTTACAACAACGCGTTCTGTGCCGGTCAGGATAGAAATATCGGGAATAGCCCCCATTTCTTGCTTTAAATCCGACAAACCACGTCCCAATCCAAATTTTGTTGCCATGGTTATACCCCCTGCTCTAATTTGTTAATTAATTCGGTTGCCACGCGCAAATATGCCTGGGCACCGGTGGAATTAAAATCATAAAATAATGCCGGTTTGCCGTGACTTGGTGCCTCAGACACGCGTACATTACGCGGGATAACTGTTTTGAACACTGTATCGCCAAATGTGTTGCGTACGTCGTCTTCAACGGCACGTGTCAAACTCTGATTTTTTGTGTACATGGTCAATAACATACCCAAAATATTCAGATTAGGATTCCATTTCTTTTGAATTTCACCAATTGTATTAACCAAGTGTTGTACACCTTCCAGTGCAAAAAATTCACATTGCAACGGCACAATAACAGAATCTGCGGTTGTTAATGCGTTCAATGTTATGTATCCCAATGCCGGCGGACAGTCTAATAAAACATAGTCATAATGCTGTAAAATTGGTGCCAATGCATCACGCAGGCGGTATTCACGATTGTCCATATCCAGCAAGTCAACCTCGGCCCCGGCCAATGCCTGGGTTGATGGCATAAAATGTAACCCCGGCACCGCAGTTGTTAAAATATTGTCAGCCGCATTGGCGGTACCCATGATAACACCATAAACACTTTGACGATGTGCACTGCGGACAAAACCAAGTCCGGTTCCAGCATTACCTTGTGAGTCTAAATCTATTAATAATACTCGTTTTTTTACTGCGGCCAATGATGCGCCAATATTAATTGCGGTGGTTGTTTTACCGACGCCGCCCTTTTGATTTGCAAAGGCAATTATACGTGTCATTTATTTAAAATCCTGTTCCTTGTCTATTATGTAAAGTACCATATTAAAACGCCTCGATTCGGTCAAGAATTTAAAAGAAATGAGATTTTTTTAAAATTAATTTATACTAAAAACAATTTGTTATGTTCTATTTTGTGTGAAATAATTAATTTAAATATTGACAAAATATTATTTTGGACTATAATAAAAGTATGAAAAAGAAATATTTATACTCTTTATTAATAACGTTTGGGATGCTGGGGATTGGGCCGTTGGCGTCATGTGATAATAACAAGGCGTATGATTCTGTGACGGTACAAGATGTCAAACCTAAAAAGCGTATCGTTTACAAGCGGCCGGAATTAAAGTTTCGTGTCGATACGATTGATGTCACAGATGATAATTTTAAAGAACTGTCTGCGCGTGGGGCAGGTGGGGTTTACTTTTCCGGGTCTAACACGGTGACGGTAAAATATTTTCGCACAAATTCACAAAAGACATTAATTAAACGTTATTGCCAGGTTAATAATGATTTATTTCGTTTGAATAAACGTCATGAAATGGAACATGCCAGAAAATATGACTATGTACATAATAAACAGGGGTTTGCACCGTATGTACGTTCGAAAATTGCGGCAATGAACGAAACGATGGCACCGGCCAGTGAAATTATAGAGGCGTTGGATTATCACTATGAAACAGGAAAATGTTATCCATCCAAAAAGGATTTTATTGTACATGCGGATTCTGCAATCGTGTCCATAATGCAGAAATATAATCTGTCGTGGCCTGTAAATTATCGAAATCCATTGATTGCGGATGCGGTTTTAAAATATGCAGCAGAGGGTTTTGCCAGTGCGGTCAATCGTGGTTATTACAAATACACCATGCAAAAGGCATATAATCAATGTTGTGAAGGCAGCACGCTGCATGCGCCTGTTTATCCATCGCTGTTTTATAATCCGACACTGGATATGTGGGGGCCGTTATATACATTTCAAACAGTGTATGGCGATGTAGATATTTTTAACAGTGCCACATTTGTCGGCAGACAAAACTTGATTGATAGTATTGATTCAATTGTTTCCAATACGGTTAATACGGGTAAACCACTGTTTTTGAATAAATTTGCGTTTATTCGGTAAAATCATAAAGATATTTTTTATTTCACGTGAAATTACCGGCAATTTTGTATAGAAATTATAAACCCGTCGCCCGTGCGTGACGGGGTTAATTTATAATCAAATTTATATTTCTGTTTGGCGGTTGCAACCTCGGTTTCAATTTCCCGGCCTTTTAGTAAAAAAAGCCGGCATTTTGTGTACGCAACATAGTCTAATATCTTAATCAGTGGTGCAAATGCACGTGCGGTGAACACAAAATTTGTCGAATTGGCCGGTAAATGCCGGACAAAATCTTCAACACGACCATGATAAATTGTCAGATTGTCCAGTTTTAAATCATCTTTGACAGCCTGTAAAAATGATGCTTTTTTGCCGATTGATTCAATGCATGTGACATCCCAACCCAAAATTGCCAAAACAATGCCCGGAAAGCCGGCACCACTGCCCAAATCGATGATGTTTACATCGCGTGGCAGTACATCGGCCAATTGCGCGCTGTCAGCAAAATGTCGGTTTTCAATATCGTTTAGTGTGCTGGGGGCGACCAAATTCATCCGCCCCGACCAATCACGCAGCATGGCTGCATACCTGTCAAATTTCGCTTTATTATTCATAAATATTATTGTAGCATATTTTCCGCAATGAGAAAAACAGAATCTTTATTTATTGGCATCGGTTTAATTGCGGCATTGGCTGCGACCGGTGCAATTATGTTCAAACATGATTTTGATAAGAAAACACCGGAATTTGCCGCCTTGCCAGAAACCAAATATGGGGCCTTTTTGGCGGCGCAGCATGCGATTTACGTTAATGATTTTGATCGCGCGGTTGAATTTTCAAACACGTTTGCAGACGTTGAACACACCACAGTGCAGGGCACACGGTATATGTCTGAATTTTTAAGCGGTAGATTACCGGCCTATGCAAATACATTGGGTGATGAAAAATCTATGCCGGCCCGACTGATTTATGATGCGTATTTGGTAGATGGGGGCAATTGGGATGAACTGTATCGTCGTCACAAGGCAGATGAATCTGCATTGACTGCACCATTACGCATATGGTCATCTGTTGCGACAAAACGTGTCGCAGATGCATTAAAGTTTATTGAAAGTCTGCCGACAAATGCATCATATAAATCATTTGTTCGTGGTCAAATTTATGCCGAAACCGGCGATATTGATAAAGCAGTTGCAGAATTCGTAAAAGTAAATGCAGATTTCATGAATATAAATGACTATTTATACATAATGTCATTTTATCGTCATAATAATCTGACGGATGCGGCCGATGCATTGCGTGATACTTTTACCATGCGTCCTGGTGGGATGTTCATGCTGGATTTTGATAATATACCGGATTGGGCGACATATTCCGGCTATAAAAACGCATTGTCGTTCAGTCTGATTCAAAGTGTATCACACACGCAAATCATGATGTATTCTGATTTGTCGGTATTACTGTTGCGATTTGCCGAGATTACCGCAACCCAGCCGTATGATAACAATGCGATTAATTATTATCTGGGTCAGTTTTTCTTTAATAATAATGGGGACTGGGCGCGCTATTTTGATAACATTGAACCGGGCAGTCCGTTCTATTCATTTGCCACATTACGTCGTGCGGAAAAATCCGGGAATATTCGTGATATGGAACATGTCGCGAATAGCAGCCCGCTGTTTGTGCCGGCGATAAATAATGTTATCGCGCATCATATTCAAAATGGCAATCGTCGCACGGCATTGCGCAGAATTAATCGCGCATTGGCAGATAAGAAATTGTCAGATACAGGTCGCGCATTTTTCTTAAAGAGCAGGGCGCAAATTAATTTCGCGTTTGGTGATTTGGACGCGGCACAATCTGACCTGCACGATGCGGCGACTGTATTGATTGCGGATGCGGAAATATTGTCATTACAGGCAAAAATCTGGGCAGCACAAAACCGTGAAATTGAAAATGCGTATGAATATGCAATGACATTGGTACGACAAAGCCCGGCTGACTTGATTGCATGGGATACCCTGGGACGTGTTATCGCTGTACGCGAAGGTGCGGATGCCGCATTGGATTTATTGTCACGTGTTGGTGATGTTGCGGACAGTTGTTCATCATTATTTGAAAATCTGGGGGATTTGTATTCTGGTATGGGTAATATTGATGCGGCGCGTTCTGCATATATGCGCGCAATTGATTTATCGGATGATGGATTGGTGGTTGTGCCGCATGTAAAACGAAAGATAAGGAATTTGAAATGAAAGTCGGTGTTATAGGCGCTGGGGCATGGGGAACCGCGTTGGGAATAATTGCCGCCCGTGGTGGTTCAGACGTCACATTATGGTCATATGATGGCGAATACAAACATTTTGATGGTGTTGATATGCCGACAAATTTATCGGTCACGCGTCAGATGTCTGATTTACGGGATATGGATGCATGGCTGATGGTGACACCCGCGTCATTTTTTCGTGATACAATGCGCCAGACGCGCCAATTCTATAATGGCCAGCCTGTTGTAATCTGTACCAAGGGCGCGGAATATTCAACCGGCAAATTCATGTCAGAGGTTTTACGTGACGCATTACCCGAGTGTACTGATTTCGGTGTTTTATCGGGGCCCCAATTCGCGGCAGAGGTTGCCAACGGCGTCCCCACCGGTTCGACAATTGCCGGAACAAAACGCGCGATAGAGGCTGCCCAGGTGGCGTTGAATAAACTGTATCTGTCACCGATTGACGATGTGGTTGGTACGGAATTGTGTGGCGTTGGTAAAAATGCGGTGGCACTGATTTGTGGATATAACACGATTGCAGGGCGTGGTGAAAATGAACGTGCATTGATATTTACGACGGCCTGGAACGAGGTCGCAAATATTGGCAATGCGCTGGGGGCGAAACCTGAAACATTTTTAGGCTTGTGCGGAATAGGGGATTTGTTTTTATCTGCAACATCACCGACCAGTCGTAATTTTTCTGGTGGGATGGCGTTGGCCCGTGGTGAAGAACCCGCCGGCACGGTAGAGGGTATATTTGCCCTGCATGGATTGATTGCACGTGCCCAGGAAATAGGGGTTGCAACACCCGTTCTGTGCGATATGCGGGATAAAATGGGATTAAAATAAAAATGCCCCAACGGGGCATTTTTTTATAGAGTGAAGGTAGTAGGTATTAGAGTGTAGGTAAATAAGTTGTGGCGCATATTGCGCCACACATTAATTACTACCTAAACTCTAATACCTTCACTCTAAAATGAAAGTCTGACGCCGGCGGAAACAAACGGCGTTTCGGTCGTCATCCCCAGTGATATCCATCCGTCGACATTTTCACTGTATTTATATCGAAATGAACCAATTACCGTGTGGTCGGCATAGTCTTTTACATCGCTGTCCCAAATGCCGGTATCGGATAAAATATATGTTAACGATACGCTGTATCGCAACAGGTCATAACTGACCCCGGTACCAACAGATACACCGTCGGATACAGGGCCTATCGGATTTTGGTCATATATTGCACGCAGTGACATGCCCCAAATCCAACTGTTGTATTGCAGATTCATACCCCCCGATACCTGGGCACGCCAATCCGCATTTACGCGTGGTGTATACGATTCCGGGCGATAATTGTCGGGTTTGTCCATAAAGGCTGCGCCAAATGAATATGCTGTCTTTAATTTACCTTGTGGCCGGCGTATTTTTAACCCCATATCAATCGCGTAATTATATTCATCAGATAATCCCGCAACCGACAATCCATATTGCGTACCGTTTACAGGAACAGATACCACGTTGGTGCGTATCCCTTCGTGTCCGCTGATTATCGCCGTATCGGCAATAACCGCACCATCTGGGCGAATTTTTTTATAAAACAGTGGCTTTTCATTGACACGTAATCCACCGACATCTGGCAGACCGACACTTAATTTGCGTGCAACGCTGTGTGTCATACCAACCTCTATCCGGCCCCATGCGCGATTTTCATACAAACCGAACAATTCATGTGCAAAATGATTTTCATCCAGTGCAGTTTGATCCATGGCGTATACAAGCCCCAATGTCTGTTTTTCCGCCACGGCATAGTTCATTTGGCCGCGTATCGCCCAGTCGCCCAACCATTTTGGTTCATTAAAATCAGGTTCTATCAACCCGCCGTTTGCATACCCTGATAATTTAAACCCAATCGGGCCGTTTTCATATTTGATTGCCGCATTTGCAGATGTCGCAACCAACACCATCGTCAGTGCAGCCATAATCGTATGATTTAATTGCATATTGAATACCTATCCTTGCGTTTCTTTTAAAATGGCGTCGCGCAGTTTGGAATATGCGCGTTCTTCGATTTGACGTACGCGTTCGCGTGATATGCCGTATTTTTGCGACAGTGCCTCTAACGTTAATGCTGGCTCGCTTAAACGGCGTGCACGCAGTATTTCACGGTCGCGTTCCGGCATTGCCGCCAAATGTTTTTTCAGTAATTCATACCCACGGCGCTGAAATTCCAGTCGTTCAATCGATTCCTGGATATTGACCTTTTCGTCTGCCATGTTGGACAATACGTCTGTTACCGCATCTTCGTCCCCACGTGCCGGTGCGTTCAAAGATACATCACGTGCGGCCACACGTGTAGACATGCGTTTTACGTCATTTTCCGGCACGCTAAGATATTCTGCAACCGCGCGTGTCTGGTCATCGGTCATATTGCTGTCCATTATGCCCAGTGCCCGTTTTGCGCGTGCCAGGTTAAAGAACACGCGTTTCTGGTTTGCCGATGTTCCGATTTTAACGATAGACCAGTTGTTTAAAATAGTTTCGTAAATTTCCGCCTTTATCCAGAACATCGCGTATGTTGAGAATCGAAAACCACGTTCTGGGTCAAATTTTTGCAGTGCCTGCATCAATCCCATATTGCCACTGGCAATTAATTCTGCGACCGGCACGCCATAGTTTTTAAAGTCGTATGCCACAGATACCACCAGGCGCAGATGGCTGGCCACCAGGCGTTCTGCCGCGACATTATCCTGGTTTTGAACCCATTGGGTTGCGTATTCATATTCTTGTTCGGCAGATAAAACCGGGAACTTTTGAATTGTCTGAATATATTGGGCCAAACCGGCATCATCACTCATCCCGCGGGCGGCAATAATGCTGGGGGACGATGTAGAGACAGGTAAAGCGTTCTTGATTTGCTTTTTCATAACTTTTATAGTATATCAATAAATTAAGAATTATCAAGATACCTTTAACAGCAGGAGATTGTTCCAATGGCATCTATTTTGGAAAACAGAAAGAAAATGAAACAGGCTAAAAAGACACGCGAAGAATATGCAGAAGACGCCCTGTATCGCGAGGTCTGGGAAGACGTCAATAACGAAAAGACAATGCGTTTCTTAAAAAAATACCAGAACCATATTATTGGTGCCGTGGCGGGAATAATCATTGTTTTGGCCGGTGTCCAGATTGGGGTCAAGGCTTGGCATGAACGTAAAATCGCCGCCGCAATTAATTATGAAGAGGCAATTTCATCCGTAAACGCAAATGCACTGGCGTCAATTGGTAAAAATACATCCGGTGCCACGGCGGATTTGGCATTGTTTCAATCATATATGTTGAATAACGATATTGAAAATCTGAAATATTTGGCAGAAAATGGCAAGACACGTGATTTTCGTGATTTGGCACGTTTGCACGTTGTGGCATTGACCGGCGATGACATGGATGCACCCGGCTTGGAAAAATATCTGGCACCGTTAAATACGAAATCATCACCGTTTTATTACACATCACGCCTGACCGTTGCCCAGAAATATTTGGCCGCCGGTGACCGTGATAATGCAAACAAATGGCTGGATAAAATCATTGGTGATGAAAATGCGCCGGCCTCTATTTTGACTGCGGCCCAAACGTTGCGTTAATTTATGTGGGGGGATAAGCATGCGTAAAATTTTGACATCTGTGATTACATTGATTGCATTGGTGGGATGCGCCAAACATGACCCGATTTTACCGGGAACACGTTCGGCTATATTTGCGTCAACCGATGTCACTGTTTTAAATACGCCTGTGCCGGATGTACCTGAAAATTTCATAAATTCAGATACCACAGATTGCCCGTATCGCCAGGATACATCAAACATCATTTGGCATGGCGAGAAAAAGATTTTCAGCGGTTTCCCCACACCGAATTCTGTCAAAAGCGCCCAGCATCCCGTCTGCCATGGTAAATATGTGTATGCGGGGCTGACCACCGGCGAATTGGTTAAGGTGAATCCCACAACACGCGTTATCGCATGGATGGCGGATATTTATCGCCCCAGCAATCTGACCGGTGGCGCGTCTGTTGTTGATATCACGGCCCCGATTGTTGTTGATGACACATATGTTTATGCCGGGGGGCTGGGCGACGCGTATTGCAAAATAAATAATGCGACCGGCGCAAAAAAATGGTGTGTGAATATCGGTGTTGGATTGCCGTTCTTGGTGGCAAATAATGTGTCATATGTTGTGTCGACCGATGGTAATTTATACGCCGTGCGTGACAGTGACGGCGCCGTATATTGGATGCGCCCGGTAAAAAAGCAGACCGCCCCAAAATATAGTGATGGCGTTATCACCGTTGAACGTGAAAAGTTTGATGCAAAAACAGGCAACGCGTTATAAAAAATCCCCCGTTCGGGGGATTTTTATTTTGCAATTGGTTCCAAAACCTTAATCTCGCGGGTGTTGGGGTTATATACACGTGGCGCGCCATTATATCCCATCGCAGCATGGTGATACGGAATCAAGAATTCCGGCAACGGCGAACTTTCACCCATATCCATATATGATTTTAAACGCGGATCCTGCCAGGCCATTTTTAATTCCGCCTCTATCGGTCTGTGATACCAGCCCTGATATATAATCAGTTCTTTGTCTTTGCCCAGTCTCATAATATCCATTGGTGTATACAGCAATTCTTCGCCGGTTTCTTCTTTTTCTTTGCCGTCCGGACCCTTGACGGTTTTTACCTTCATCTTGTATCCCATCATTTTAGAGAATCGTTCGGCTGTTTCCGGGTCATTTTGGCGCAGTACAATTTTTGCCGCCGTTGTTGAAATAATTGTCTGGGCCGCGTCTGCACCATATTTTTCACGAATCTGGGCCAGGTCTTGCCCCACAATCAGATATGAAATCTTTTGCCCACGTCCCAAATCCGGCCCCTGGATAACGGCGGTTAATTTCTGCATTTTTGGCATTTCGTCCAACAGGAATAATACTGGATATGGCCCTAGTTGTTTACCATCACGGAATTGTTCCGGCGCGTTGGCCAACAGATAACTGCTCATCAAATCGATGAAAATGCCGGTGATTGGATTCAGTGCCTCAGCATCAACCATGTTGATTGACAGGTAAACCGTCACAGGCTTTATTTTTCCGTCCCTGGGGTCGACCAGACCGCGCATATCTTCAAAGTGGAAGTCTGAGTGACTGGTACGATTCCGTACCGCCGCATTGCGGAATATAGACAATCCCGCCATAATCGTTGACAGAATAGAACCGCGTTCTTTGTCCGGTGTATTTGCCAATTGCGTAAATTCCAATACTGCACGATGGGCATATGAATATTGGCGTGCTTCATCCACGGCATTTTGGAACAAGTCCTTCATCGGGTCGGCCATCATGACCATCTGGTCACCCTGGCGGCGGCGTTCTTCCAATTCTGCCGCAATCTTTAATTGGCTGGCGTTCAGCCAATCCAAAATCATGGACAGTGATGCCTCTTTGCCAACCCATGCCGGCGGGATATTTTCCCATGTGCCGATATGAACATAGTTCATTGCGTTTAATTCACCACGTTGCAACAATGCGCTGGCCGCATATGCGTTTGGATCGTTCATCATGGACAGATAGTAATCTTGTAATACGGCGGCATCTTCACTGTCAAAAGTACCCGATTGCAGACGTGCATAGAAATAGTCATCTGCCTTGGCACGTTCAACCTTGGACACGATGTACTGAATCATGCCGGATAATCCCGCACGTCCTGATATTGTCCAGTGTGGGTCGGCCGATGATGATGCCTTGTCCGCGACCAGAATATTGCAAATCGAATCAATATACAAATCACGTTGTTCCTGATTAAACGGCACGTGTTCGGGCGACAATGGATTCCACGACGGATAATAAATCCCGTGTTCCGGGTCATCCTGCCCCGCCCAGTTCATGATAAACGTCGGGCCAACAGATGCACGATATGCGCTTGATTTCTGTTTTAATTCAGGCTTTGGGTCATTGATAATCATTGATACCGCCGGACAGTCAAAAATTGTGGGCAACACGATACCCTGGGTTTTACCAGTCCCCGGAGGTGCCAATAACAATGCCGACAATGTTTCGTCCATCATTAATGGCTTTTTTTTGAAATAACCCAACACCATCATAAACCCGTTCAGCAGTCCCATTTTTTTGATGTCTGCCTCAGATGCCTTGTTCGAAGATTTTTCTGCGAATTTATCACTGCCGTGTGGGTTAAATTCTTTGACCACCTGGGAATCTGCCATAAAGTAATATGCGATAATCGGCAAAATAGGGGTGATACATGCGATATCTGCCCGCATAAAGCATCGTGCAATCCATGATGGTATTTCTGCAACAACAGACATCCCGCCTGTGGCAAACATTTGTTTTATATAAATCCATGTCCAGTGTGCGGTTGCCGGCGACCATCCATACCGCCAAATATGTTCGATAATAAACGACACCGCAAATGCCAACGCACATACCAGCCATATCCCAATTGACCAACGCAGTGCCCAAAACGCCGCCGCCATAGGGGTGCGTTCATGTTCTTTGTATGCGGTAGACTTGAATATATTCAGGCCTTTGCCCTTGCCACCGGTGGATAAAATCTTGAATTTCTCTGGCATAGTGTTTATATTATATCAGAAAAAAACATAATTTCTAATCAGGAATTTAAAAGACTTGAAAAATATACCACGAATTTTTGCAGGTGATAATTTGGCGTCGGGGATGCAAATTCCGGCCGGGCGTGATGTGGCGCATTATCTGTCGCGTGTTATGCGGCGTAATGATTGTCTGGCATTTGGTGGGGGGGATGAATTTAACGCCACATTATCTGATGATGGCAAACATCTGTTGATTGGTGACAAGACAGAGCATACAGATCCATCAAACAACATTACATTATATTTTGCACCGATTAAGCGCACGGATGATATGCTGAATATGGCGACACAAATGGGTGTTGCACGATTTGTTCCGGTAATTACAGAACGCACGGTTGCATCACACATAAATTGGACACGTATGGTACGGATAGTGGCGGAAGGTTCAGAACAATCAAACCGCAACAGTGTACCGCGTATTTTGCCACCGGTAAAATTTTCAGAACTAAATTTAACAGAAATGGTCTTTGCGGACGAGCGCAGCGCGTATGGTCGCGAATTGCCGTCACGCATCCCTGGGGCCACACGTGTACTGGTCGGGCCCGAAGGGGGATTTTCCGATACTGAATTTGCCGCATTGGATGCGGCGGGCGCCCAGGGATTGTCCCTGGGGAAAACAATACTGCGGGCCGAGGTTGCCGCCATAATAACAATAGACAGGGTTTTATCATGAGTGAACGCATCGCAAAATTTATCGCATCCACCGGCGTCGCATCCCGACGTGGGGCAGAAAGTTTGATAGAGCAGGGCGCTGTCGCTGTCAATGGTACGATTATTGATACGCCGGCAACCCTGGTTGATGATACGGACGTCGTCACGGTCAATGGTGATACTGTGACCGCACCGGCGGAAACAGAACTATATATGTTCAATAAACCTATGAACACCATGACGACCAAGGATGATCCCCAGGAACGCAAGACCATTTATGATTGTTTGCCACCGGAATATCAACATTTGAAATATGTTGGGCGTTTGGATTATCGTACGACGGGTTTGTTGTTAATGACCAATAATGGTGAATTGGCACGTAAATTGACATTGCCTGATTCAAAGATACCACGGGTCTATGTTGCGACTGTCAATGGCAAAGATTTTTCAAAACTGAATCTGGCACGTGAGGGTATGGTGATTGACGGTGTAAAATATCAGCCGTTTAAGATTGATATCTTGCGCGATAAAAATTTGCGTGTTGAAATTATGGAAGGTAAAAAGAACGAAGTACGTATTGTGTTGCGTAAATGCGGCCTGCCGGTGCGACGTTTGCACAGAATTTCATTTGGTTCGATTAAGTTGGGTAAATTATCTGTTGGAAAAATTCAAAAATTGCCACAGAAAACGGTTGACACGTTATTAGAATCTTTTCTAAAATCATAATTAATAAGGAAGGGAGAATTCTATGAAAAAAGATACATCTAAAAAGACCCAGAAAAAACAGACGAAAAAGGTTGTGGCCAAGGTACCTGCAAAGGTTGTTGCGCAAAACATTGATTGCAAGCGTGAGTGCTTTAATCCGTGGTCACTGTCAATTTATGTGTATTGGTTTATTATTTTGTTCTTTATTGCGTCGACGTTTTATATCTTGGGCCGCAGTCACAATATGTTTAACAATACTGCAAATAATGTTGAAATCACAGAAGAGGCATTATTGCAATCAAACGATTATTATGAAAGTGGCAAGACCAAATTGTTGGCCGGTCAAATCAGTGATGCAATTGCAGATTTAACTGCGGCAATTGATGCGGGCAATGCGTCTATTGATACATATATCCTGCGTGGCGAGGCATATATGCAATCCGGCGATTATTCAAATGCCATGGTTGATTTTAATTCTGCAATAAATGCCGAACCAACAAATGCGGTTGCGTATTATGATCGTTCAATGTTGTTCACAAGACTGGAAGATTATAATTCTGCATTAAATGATATTAATGCGGCATTGTCTGCCACGGCGACAAATCCATCTGCAATATTGTCACAACGTGATTTGTATGCAAAACGTGGTCAACTGAATCTGTGGTTGAAAAATTGGGATGGTGCTGTTGCAGATTACACCAATTCATTGGCGCGTCCAGATGGTACAGTTAAACCGGCCGTTTATGCCGAACGTGCCGAGGCATATACTGCCCTGGGCCAGTATGATGATGCAATCAACGATTACGGTACGGCTGTACGCGTGATTTCTGAACAGATTCAGGGTGCACCAACCGCCGCCATGCGTGAAGAATTGTCCAGCAATGCTATGAGTTATTTTGAAAAGTCAGCGGCGTTGAATTTGCAATTGGGCAATATTGATGCGTCACGTTCTGATTTGCAATCTGCATACACAATTGCTGCCGCCTTAAACGACACAGAATCTGTCGAAAGACTGCAGGGATTGTTGGCCGAAATGCAATAATTTTCATAGGTTCTTCTATTCCGTCCCCATATGTTTTCATGTGGGGATTTTTTAATGGTTTTTGTACATGTTTTATTTGTTGAAATTGTGGTGTGTTTTGCTATGCTATGGGGCAAAGGAAGTGCATATCCATGGAAAACAATTATACTGTTTTGGCGCGCAAATATCGCAGTCAGGATTTCAAATCATTAATCGGCCAGGATGTATTGGTAAAAACTTTAACCACGGCGATTAATACATCGCGCATTGCGCATGCGTATATTTTTACCGGAATTCGTGGTACGGGTAAAACCAGTACGGCACGTATTTTGGCCAAGGCTTTGAATTGCCTGTCATCTGACCATGCGACGGCCCAGCCCTGTGGTGTGTGTGAAAATTGTCGTGCGATTGCCGCCGGCCAGCATATAGACGTCATGGAAATCGACGCCGCATCCCATACCGGTGTGGATAATATGCGTGATATTTTAGATGCGGCGCAATATCGCCCAACCAATGGCCGGTACAAGGTTTATATTATCGACGAAGTTCATATGTTATCGGCGGCGGCATTTAATGCGTTGCTGAAAACATTGGAAGAACCACCGGCACACGTGATATTTATTTTGGCGACCACTGAAATTCGTAAAATTCCGGTGACTATTTTATCCCGGTGTCAGCGGTTTGACCTGGTGCGTGTACCTGTTGAAACATTAAAAAAGCACTTTGCGTGGATTGCCGACCAGGAACATGTTGAATTATCGGACGAGGCAAATGAGTTGTTGGCCCGCGCGGCTGACGGGTCTGTACGTGACGGTTTGTCTTTGCTGGACCAGGCGATTGCCCAAACTGGCGGTCATGTTGACCAGGCAGCGGTGTTGGATATGTTAAAGCGTGCCGACCGTGGTGTTGTCGTTGATTTTATGAAAACACTGTTGGCCGGTGATACGGCGGCCGCATTGGCCAAGGTTGACAGTATTTATACCAACGGTGCTGATTTATCAATGCTGTTGACTGATATGATGGAATGGACACACTGGGCCACGCGTATGCATCCGGCATTGCGTGCAGGTGAAATCACATCCAGTCCATATACCGCCGACCAGCGTGCCCAAATTGCAGATATTGTCGCCAATGTATCATTAAATACGCTATCACGTATATGGCAGGTAATGGTTGCGGCTGTTCCAGAAATGCAGGCCACCGGCAATCATAAGCAGTGCTTTGATATGTTGGTTGTACGATTGATGCACATTGCGGATATGCCGTCTATCACGGATATTATAAAGCAACAGGAAAAAAAGCAGGCGATTATTGCATCTGCCACGGCTGCGCAACAAAATGTTGCAGACGCGGCACCAGTGACGCCAAAACCTGCCGCCGCCACGCCGCAGTATCGTGTTATAAACAGTGCCGCAGAATTGGCCACGGCCCTGCAGGAAACCAAGGAAATATTACTGTACTCTTATTACAGCACTAATATAGAGATTCAATCAATATCGGATGGTGAATTAAAGTTCTTTGACCGCAAGGGTGATGCAGATTTTCAACATAAACTTGGTGCATGGTTGATGGATAAAACCGGTCACCAGTGGCGCATGGAACGCCTGGCGGAATCTGCCAATGCCCAGACTTTCAGTGAACAAAAACAATCTGAATTAGAATCTGATCCGATGATTGCGGACGCCATGAGTTTATTTGAAGGTGCTGAAATTATTGGCGTCACAAAATAATCAGGGGGGCAAAAAATGCGCATGGAATCAGGACGTTCTTTGATAGAGGTTATTGGTGTTTTGGCGATTGCCGGTGTTATGACCGCGGCCAGTATCAGCGTGTACAGCATGATACGCCGCAACCAGGCGCATACGATTGCGGCCGCCCAATTGGAACAGATTGTTTCTAATACAAGGTTATTAATGGGCATGCGTGGCACGTATGAAGGTGTGTCGGTCGGGTACTTGATAAAGTCTGGTGCATTAAAGTCTGATTCCGCACCGATTGGCGGCAATAATTGGTCGATTGAATCCAGTACGGATGGTGCATTTTTTGCCATAAATCTGACTGATTTGAGCGAGGGTGATTGTGCATACTTTGCAACTGCGGTACCGACATGGGCGTCTTCTATTTTGGTAAACGGATATGAAACAGAACCGTCGTCGCATTGCTTTGCGGGCGGTGCAAATCAAATATCACTGATTGCACAATAGGAACGATGAATAACATAACAAAACTTTTTGCGTTTTTATTGGTTGTTATGATTTGTGCATGCACAGCATATCACAGTCCGGATCGCGCATCTTGGTCGCAATATCTGCGTGGTGCCAGTTTCACTGATATGACCGAGGTATCACGTGTGGCCAAACGGCCGGTATATTTGGGCGCCGGTGGTGTATTGGTTCAATCAACGGTGGATAACTCAAAAAATCAGTACGGGGACAAGGTTGCAAACGATAACGCCATTGCCTTGAATTATATGGCGAATTTGGAATACGCATTGTATGACGCATTGCGCAAGCCTGGTATTTCCGTCCAACGTGCCGGCACAGATGTTGTTGTAATTTTGGTGCGTGATGCGATTATGGAATTGGATGCGCCTGAAATCTCACAAACCGGTGCGGATACATTGGATACGATTGCAAAGATATTAAATAAATATAATGCCACGTTTATAGAAATTGCAGGATACACCGATGCAACGCGCAATGCTGATGCGGCATATAATCTGTCTATGGATATGGCCAGTCGTGTTGGCGTATTCTTGGCCCAGCATCGGGTGAATACCGCACGTATGTTTATTGTGGGCCGTGGTGCCGCACGTCCAATCGCCGCCCAAGATAATGTTGGCCGCCTGACCAATCGGCGTGTTGAATTGCGTATCGCACCGGCCAGATAATAGGGCTAACTTTCCATTTCCATTTTGTAAAAATATTGTTATACTGGGGATAACCAAAATATAACGAAAGGATGAATTATGGCAAACAATAAAAATTCTGAAAATCTGGCGGCAAAAAAATATGCTCGCACTGGTATAATTGCGGCGGCTGTTGTTGCTGTTGCGGCATTGGGTATTTGGGGTGTGTCTGCCTTGTCACGTGGCACGGCATCTGTTGATCAGGCTTTGACAGCCGTATCTGATGACGCGGCAAACGGTGCATCATTGCGTATTGCGGTTATCCGCATGGATGCAATCCAGACCGAGGCAACAGCCCTGTCAGACCTGCGCAAACAAAAAGAAAATTATGAATCAAAATTGCGTGATGAATTGACACGTGAACAAAAGGCATTGGAAAAAGAAAAGGCCGAGATTGAAAAATCCCAAGACGTATTGTCACGTGATGCACTGCAACGTCGTATTGTTGACTATCAAAACCGCGTGACGAAATTACAGCGTGACCTGACCGAACGTGCCCAGAGTATTGAGGTTGCATATCAACAGGCATTAAATGAATTGCAGACAAAACACTTGGATCCATTAATCGAAGGCATTATCGCCAAGAAAAACCTGTCATTGGTGATTGATGGTCGTTTTGCGCGTATTGGTCATAATGTTTCAAATCTGGATATCACAGACGAAGTTGTGTCCGCTTTGAACAAAAAGGTATCATCTGTTAAAATGGAAAAACCAAAAGGTTTCTAAGAAAAACACCAATGTTTTTCTGTTGTCCGCCCAAATGGGCGGATTTTTTTCATATTGTGCGGATGTACTTTGTGCTTTTATTTTGTGTTTTTAAAGTCTATAATCGGCGCATGTTAAAAGTAATAAAATCATTGCTGATGCCGGCGGCAACGAAAACAACAGCCGGCGAATTGGCCAAGAAATTTGGCCTGGAACTGCGCGGTGATGATGCGGCACCGGTAAATGGTGTTGCACCGATTGCAGATGCGCGTCCGGGTCAGTTGGCGTTCTATTCAACAGAACAAAACAGCGCGGCGTTCAAAATTCTGCCGATTGATGTTTTGAAAAATACACGTGCGACCGTAATTTTGGTTCAGCCTGAAAATGCCAAGTTTGCACCCAGTGGTGCGACGTTGCTGGTGACGGATTCGCCACGTGGAAATATTGTAAAGATATTGGGTGAAATATACCGGGAAAAGCCGCGGTTTGGCATTGATCGTAATGCAAATGTTGAACGCGGTGTGTTTTTTCGCAAGCGGCGTACGGTATATGTTGGCCAATTTGCGACGATTGAACGTGGCGCGGTTATTGAACGTGATGTAAAAATATATCCGGGTGCGTATATTGGTCGCAATGTGACACTGGGGGCGGGCACTGTTGTCCAAACCGGTGCACATATTGAAAATGCAACAATCGGTGCAGACTGCGTCATTAACGCGGGCGCCGTAATTGGCAAAGATGGTTTTGGATATACCCGTCAGGATGGTCATAACATATTTATCCCGCACATGGGGCGTGTTATACTGGGCGACCGGGTATCTGTTGGCGCAAATACGTGCATTGACCGTGGTGCGATGACAGATACACGTGTTGGTGATGGAACCAAGATTGATAATCTGTGCCAGATTGCGCACGGCGTTGTGATTGGGTGTGAGTGTTTCTTGGCATCCGGTGTTGGATTGGCGGGCGGTGTTGTTGTTGGTGATCGCGCGTTATTGGGTGGCCATGTTGGGGTTGCTAACGGTGTGCATATTGGTAATGATGCCGAGGTTGGCGCCAACAGTGGTGTATTTAGAACCGTACCTGATGGTGCGCGGCATATGGGGTATCCGGCCGGCCCAGGTACAGAATTTATGCGACATTATGCATGGTTGCGCAAAAATGTCGATAAAAAATAGTTGGGAGACTAAAAATGATAGACTCGAAAGGAATAGAAAAAATAATACCGCATCGCGGGCATATGCGCCTGATTGATGAAATCCGTGAATTTGATGGCACGCATGGGGTTGGTATTCATTATGTGCGTGACGATGAATTCTGGTGTGCGGGACATTTTCCTGGTAAACCGATTATGCCCGGTGTTTTACAGATAGAGGCAATGGCCCAAACCGCATGTTTTGTTGCCCTGCATTATATTGGTGCAACAGATGGGGGCACACTGGGGTATTTTACCACAATGGATAAAATCCGCTTTTCACATATGGTAAAGCCTGGTGATGTGCTGGAATTACATGTTGATATCATCGCCAGCAAATTGCGCCTGTTTAAATTCCATGGTGTCGCAATGGTTGATGGCGTCAAGGTAGCCGAGGCAACGTTCTCTGCCATCTTGGACCAGCAAAATAA
>CAZJGX010000001.1:38884-40183 GCA_964545825.1 uncultured Muribaculaceae bacterium | reverse complement strand
AAAACCACATCCGCCGCCACACCACAAGGTGTCGCACCGGAAAAACCGACAGACGAAGAGCCACTAACCTCATCCAAATGCGCCAACTTAATAGATACTGCTGTTCAAAACTATTTCAAACAGAATCCATGGTACAGGGTGGCAAAATACAATACATTGCAATGCGAACCAACAGACAGTGAAACAAACTATCCGGAACTGCGCAAACAGATAAACAAAATATTCACATCAAACACACAATGCAACCAACATAATTTAACCAGCCATCCTTTCAAAATCCCTGGGGATGCTGCATACTACATGGAGATAGTTGTATCTTATGCAAAGTCCGGCAATACTTACATCGTCAATAACACCAGTGTCAAAAAATGTTGTGGTGGCGCGATTTCATCCCCGTATTGCCCACAATAAAGAAATTACAGGAGAGAAAAACATGACCATAAAAAAATTATTATTCGTATTTTTTGCAATTATCCCCATGCATATGGCCATTGCCGCCCCGGACATTGACACATCCGCCACAAACGACGAACAAATAATTCCTGCATCAGAATTACTGAAACGCGACGCAGATAAAACAACATGCGCAACCGCAGTATTTGCCGGCGCATTGGCATCACAATTGACCAATGTTTCACCAGACGCATCCGAAGAAGAGGTCAAAGGCATCATCTATAACGTATTTTCAGATGGCCCAACACTGGACAAAGTATTGGCATGCCCGGAAATCGCCAACACACCGGTCGAAGATAGTATAAAATTCATGCCAATTGAATACACATTTAATGGCGGTCGCAAAATTGTTGTGAACTATGAAACACAGCCTAAAATTCTGCAACATCGTCAGAAATTGGCCTATAAAAAATCATTACCGTCATCCGACCCCAGTCCGCGTCTGGGCGATTTGGACGATGCATCGGTCTGGACAAATACCGACCCTGCCTGGTATGCAATCATGGTGACAGAATCCGGTGCACTGGATGAATTTGTTGGTGATGGTAAAAACAATACAATTTCACTGAAATATATCGAAGACAATATCGACCGCATGATTCCACAATCCAGCCAATGCACCAGTGGCAGTGCACTTGCAAACGACCATGAAAATATTAATGACGCAATGCGTGATACTGTTGGAATTGGTGACGATGATTCAAACGATTATTATGTTGCAGATGATGTTAACCTGCAATGGATATCATATCTGGAAATCGGATTGGACGTTGTTATCACAGTTGTCACATTTGGTGGGGGTGCGGTTATATCCGGCATCACCAAGGCCGCACGCGCTGCACGTGT
>CAZJGX010000001.1:0-38784 GCA_964545825.1 uncultured Muribaculaceae bacterium | reverse complement strand
ACCAAGGCTTATTCTGATTTGAACAAGTACCGTCATAAACTGTTGGCATTAAAACGTCCGGCACAACGCGGTAATATTGCACGTCGCGGTTGGCGGTCATGGCGCGCATCTGCAACCGGAACAAAGAAAATTAACCAAGCCGCCGATGTCGTCAGTGATGCAGAAAAACTGGCCAGTAAAAATATCAAACAAATACAAAAAGAATTAACGGCATTGGAAAAAGCGGAACAAACCGCCGAAACAACAAAACGCATATCAAGATTAACCAAAGAACTGAAAGTATTGGAAGTTGTTGCCGATACCAGAAAGCCGGTCAAAGGATTTGCACGCGTCAGCCAAAAAGGTACACGTCTGCGTAATTGGTTATTCCACTCGTCAATGAAATCCGCAAATAAACTGGCACGTTTGGAACAGAAATCAGGCCTGTTATACGGCGCAATAAAGGTCGCAGGTGAAATGTATGACTGGACAGAAACCAGCACCGGCGAATTCACCAATGACATTGAATTCAAACCATTATTGTTGCTATCTGCCGACGATATCGAAGGCCAAGAAAACAAAGTAAACTACGGCATGTGGTTGATGTGGCAGGGTGATACATACAGCGAAGAAGACGACGATGCCGCATATTTACAGGCAATGGATTTTGCCGAAGAATTTCATCGCAATCTATTAAACACCCAAGACCGCAAAAACGATTATTCCTGCAACGTAGACATATATGTTGTACGCCCAATATTGCGTAATCCTGATACAGATGACGCCCAATTGTATTATATGATAATGAACGATGTACCATGGAGTACGAAGTAAAACGACCAAAAACCCATTGTGTTTTAAGGCACCATAACTTATAATAATAAAAAAAGGTGAGCATATGAGAAAACTGTTAATGGTAATTACAATATCCATCGCGACCATCACGACCGCGAACGCATACCAGGTTTTATCATCCAAGGAAATGGGCAAAAACGATGCAAAAAATCAAAATGTTGTCGTGAAATGCACAACTGACACAGGCAAGGTTTCAAACCAAACATGTTCACTGCGTCGTTATGCCAAATGCAGTGGCACCAGCACAAATAAAAATTGCACAGGCTGGCAACCATGGACAGATTTACGTAATCCGGGTAAACAGTATTCAGATTGGCGCAGTGCCGCATCAGCCTGCTGTCGCGCCAAGGGATTAAGATAATCTATTAAAAAATCCGCCAAATGGCGGATTTTTATTTATAATAATATGTGACAAAATCATCCGGTTTAATTTTTGCTTTAAATTTACCACATGCCTTATTGCCACCACGTACAACTCTTATACTACTGCCGTTTGGTGTTTGTACATTTGACGCCGAACCATTATAAATAACCTCGTAATGCAAATGACTTATATCTATACCCATTGATGGATTTGATGAATCCGCATTTCCGCCGGAATGCCCCAATAACCCAATTGCACATCCCGCACTAACAGATTGTCCCTTGGAAACAAAAATTTTATCCAAATGCATATACTGTGTTTCCCATCCGTCCGCATGTTTTATACGAATATAATTTCCAGCCGACTTTCCTTTTTTGGCATAGTTAACCTGGGTCACAACACCATCGGCAGGTGTATAAACCGGCATCCCAAAATAATCCGCAGTACATCCTATATCAATCCCCTGATGTGGGCGATAGGTTCCACGATTGTTATATTTCTCGCGACAACCATATGGCGAACAAAACTTCCCTTTTTTACTGTCTGCGGCGATGCGCCGGCTTCTATCTGATGCCGCGGCCGGCAAATCATTAAAATTCACAGGACTGCCCAACGGCACCTGCTGTCCCTGTGGTATTTCTGGTTGCCGAACAGAACAATATCCTGTTGGTGTTTGTGCCGCCCCACCGGACGATGCACCAACGGGATTTTCCTGAACCGGATACGATTCCACCACAGGCGTATTTTCAACGGTTTCAGATATAGGTGTACTATTATTATTTATTACAACGGTATATGTACTACCATCAGATATAGGTGTATCAATATCGCATGCGTTTCCCGTTGCCGCACACTCTGATGCGTTTATTGCATCTATTTCTTGATACGCCTGATTTTCGGCTTCTACCAGTCTTAATTGTTGATACGGGCTTAATTCTGCATAATTATTATAGTCTTCGGCCAACACATCCATACGTTCAGACCATTTAACATCATCAAATGTTTTTGGAAATTTGACAGCCTGCAATAACGACGCGGCATTTGACGCCCCGGCCATCACACAAGCAACAGAAAATATAAAGTATTTTTTCATACATTACATTATAACATATTTATCGTTTCTTTTTTTAATAAAAAAGCATTAATTCAGCACCATAAAAAAATCCGCCAAATGACGGATTTTTTTATTATTGCAAACGCTTTTAACAAATTTACGTCAGCAAAAACAAATGGTGGATGTGATTAGACTCGAACTAACGACCTCTTCGATGTGAACGAAGCGCTCTAACCAACTGAGCTACACATCCAAATAAAAAAAGCACATTGCGCGCTTTCAAGTGGTGGGGATAGTGGGACTCGAACCCACACGGTTGCAATAACCAAAGGATTTTAAGTCCTCAGCGTCTACCATTCCGCCATATCCCCGATACGGTCACCATGTGTAACCAAAATCTTATCAAAACACAATCGACGGTGCAAGCAAAAAATCCGCATTTTCTATGTTTGTTTTAATTATACATACCACAAATATAACCTTGCCTTTGACTGGGGATTTTTCTACCATATTTATTAACCAAGTTAAGGAAATTATACCATGAAAGGAATTATTCTGGCCGGGGGCAGTGGAACACGTCTGTATCCATTGACTAAAACTACATCAAAACAGTTATTGCCGGTATACGACAAACCTATGATTTATTATCCATTATCAACATTGATGCAATTTGGTATACGTGATATATTGATAATATCAACACCCCAAGATACGCCAAATATCGAACGCCTATTTGGTGATGGCACGTCACTGGGGATGAATATTCAATATGCAGTCCAGCCAGAACCCAAAGGTATCGCCCAAGCCTTTACAATTGGCGCAGACTTCATCGGCAACGATGACGTATGCTTGATTCTGGGCGATAATATTTTCCATATGGGCGACCAGTTCAAATGGTTCCAGCAGGTTGTTTCACAAAATGCAGGTAAACGTGCAACAATCTTTGCATATCATGTATCCGACCCATGGCGTTTTGGCGTTGTTGAATTTGATGACCAATTAAATGCGATATCTATCGAAGAAAAACCGAAAAATCCAAAGTCAAACTTTGCATCTGTCGGCCTGTATTTTTATCCGTCCGACGTTGTATCGCGCGCAAAATCGTTGACACCATCGGCACGCGGCGAACTGGAAATAACAGATTTGAACAATATATACCTGAACGAAGGTCGCATGTCCGTTGTCCCAATGCGCCGTGGTAATGCATGGTTGGACGCTGGCACCCCCAAAAGCCTGATGGATTCTGGGAACTTTATTCAGATTATCGAAGAACGCCAGGGCCTGAAAATCGCATGTATCGAAGAAATCGCATTTCGCCAGGGATTCATATCAACCGACCAACTGAATCAAATTATCAGTGGTCTGAAAGACAGCGATTATAAAAATTATCTGGTCAAAGTATCGCAAGAGGACAAACATGAACTTTATTAAAACCGATATCGACGGTGTAATCATTGTCGAGCCAAAAATATTCACAGATGCACGCGGTTATTTCTTTGAAAGTTATAACGAGGCGGAATTTCACCGTGCCGGTATCACAAATAAATTCGTCCAGGACAATCAGTCCAAATCATCATACGGCGTTGTACGCGGTCTGCATTGCCAATTGGGTGAATACGCCCAGGCAAAACTGGTACGCGTCTTGCAAGGTCGCGTTCTGGACGTTGCGGTTGATATTCGCCCAGGGTCAGCCACATTTGGCCGACACGTTGCCGTTGAATTATCCGATGAAAATCAGCGCCAGTTATTTATCCCGCGTGGTTTCTTGCATGGATTTTCCGTATTATCCGACACAGCCGTTTTCGCATATAAATGTGATAACCTGTACTGTCCATCGGCGGAATTCGGTATCAGATTTGATGACCCGGATATCGGCATTGATTGGCGTATACCTGCCGATAAAATTATAACATCCGCCAAAGACAACATTGCAAAAGGATTAAAAGATGTACCTGATAACCGGTAGCCGTGGGCAATTGGGCCAAGAATTAGCAAAATTATTACCAGACGCAATTTTGGCTGATATTGACACATTAGACATAACCGACGCAAACGCCGTAAATAAATTCGTCACAGAAAATAATATTGATACAATTATAAATTGCGCGGCATATACCGCCGTTGACCGCGCTGAAGATGATGAAGACACCGCATATAAAATAAATGCGACAGGGCCTGAAAATTTGGCCAAATCCGGGGCGCGAGTTATACATATATCCACCGATTACGTATTTGACGGCACCGGTCACACACCATACACACCGGATGATGCACCAAATCCAGTTTCTGCATATGGGCGCACAAAACTGGCAGGAGAAAAGGCCGTATTACAACATGCACGCGCCGCGATTATTATACGTACGGCATGGTTATATTCGCCATATGGAAATAATTTTGTTAAGACGATGCGACGCCTTGGTAGCGAACACGACAGCATTAACGTTATTTGTGACCAGATTGGCACACCAACCTGTGCGGCAGATTTGGCGTCTGCAATTGCCCAGATATTACCACAAATGCGCGACGGGATGCGTGGCATATATCACTTTACAAACGAAGGCGTATGCTCTTGGTACGATTTTGCATGCGCAATAATGAAATTGTCAGGATTAAAGTGTCATGTCAATCCAATCACAACAGCCGAATATCCGACACGCGCAACACGCCCATCTTACAGCGTATTAAGCAAACAATCCATCAAACAAGACTTTAACATAACAATAAACCACTGGCAGGAGGCTTTAAACACATGTCTAAAACAATTCTAGTCACAGGCGGCGCCGGATTTATCGGTTCAAACTTTGTTCCATATTTTGCGTCTAAATATCCAGAATATAATATTATCAATCTGGACAAGTTAACGTATGCGGGCAACTTGGATAATTTGTCAGAGTGCGAAAACATGCCAAATTATAAATTTATCCAAGGCGATATATGCGACCGCGAATTAATTGAAAAATTGTTTCGCGAACACGATATCCGTGGCGTTATTCACTTTGCCGCTGAAAGTCACGTTGACAATTCTATCAAAAACCCAGGCGCATTTATCCAGACAAATATTGCCGGGACATTTAACCTGATTGATGTTGCACGTCAACACTGGATGGATGGCCCAGGCCGGGTAAAGCCAGGATACGAGGACTGTCGTTTCCACCACATTTCAACAGACGAAGTATATGGCGCATTGGGCCCTGACGGATTTTTTACCGAAACCACACCTTATGCACCAAACAGCCCGTATTCGGCATCCAAGGCCAGTTCAGATTTTATCGTACGTGCATACCACCACACATTTGGCATGAACGTGACAACATCTAATTGCTCTAATAATTATGGGCCAAAACAACATAATGAAAAATTAATCCCACATATTATATCCAAGGCATTGGCCGGCCAACCATTACCAATTTATGGTCGTGGCGAAAATGTGCGCGATTGGCTGTATGTTTTGGATCATGCCAAGGCGATTGATTTAATATTCCATACCGGTAAATCTGGCCAAACATATAATATTGGCGGGCATAATGAACGCAACAATATAACCATTGTAAAAACAATATGTGCAATATTGGACGAAATGCGCCCACGCAGCGACGGAAAAACGTATGCCGACCAAATTGAATTTGTTGCCGACCGGGCAGGGCACGATTTCAGATACGCAATTGATGCAACAAAACTGGAAAACGAACTCGGCTGGCGTGCGGACGAAACGTTTGATACCGGTATTGTAAAAACAGTCAAATGGTATCTGGATAACAAAAAATAAAAACAGCCCCTTTACCGGGGCATTTTTTATAAAAACCCTCTTGCTAACGAATACTGTTTTAATATAAAATAGCAATGTATGAAATGCATCATACAGGGGTGTCGTTACCTCTTTTAGCTTCGTCCACGCCATAAATGGCGCGACGTTAAATATCTCCAATCAGAAGCGGTTGGAGGGCCTGTGAATATATCGAATAAACAGCACAATTTAAGCAAAATTGTAACGAACCTCCAACCACCACGCATAGGTGGTTTTTGCATATGCAGAATAGGGGGATTTATGTACAACAAATATATCATTATTGCGGCATTTATATACACATGTAACACAACATACGCATACGCCGACGGATGCCATGGCGCAACATATTACAACGTCGAACACGAATTATGCATGGATTGTCCCATGGGATTTGATGCCGACACAACCGATGGAAAAACAGATATATCACAATGCGCAATAGCGTGCCCTGGTGGATATTACCCAACCCCCAGCAATAAATATGCAATCTTGGAATACGTTCATTTTGATAACAGTAAAGATACCAATGCACAAATACAAACCAAACACACGGCATTTGACACGGGCGTCTATTTAACCGGCAACGATACTCTGCGCGCAGTTTTTTACCCATTAAACGAAAAAACGCGCACAATAAGTATCGCCGGACACTTTGTCTCCCAGGGGCCGGGCGATAAATCTTTTCAAATATACAGCGAATTTTTCAGATACGGCGGTCAAATTAACAAAACTCAACTGAAATCCAATCAAATGTACGATATATCTATCGGGGCAGGCGGCCTGATAATAAATGGCGACAATATTCACGATTATAACTATGTTGACTATACACAACCGGCAACCTGCAAAATAGGAAGCGTTGATACACATGACTCACTATATTATGGTAATATATATAGGGTATACATTTATCGTGACAATAACTTGATTCATCGATATACACCTGTGCGCCGCATATCCGATGACAGCATCGGATTTTATGATGATATAACCGATACATTTCTGGAAAACCAAGGATACGACACAGCCACCGGCGGCCCAGAATCACCATTATATATCTGTACACCTGTGGGGGCCGGATTTTGGGCACCCGCATCAATAACAAATTATGGTACACCAGGTACGCGCAATCAATGTTCCGATAACCTGACGACAATTGGGTATGGCCCCGGCGCAGACGAGGCTGGCGACTGTGGTCACGTACTACATATCGGCAATAATGCAAAAATACATCTGCGCAACAATAAAAAGACATCGCCATCCCTGTATGCAGAAATAAATGGAAAAATATTCTATGCCAACATGACACCAAACCGCAACACGGGGCAACTGCGCACCCAAATTAACGGCATCATATATTCAATTATTGACGACGCAATAACATCAGAATAACAAAAGAAAAAACCGGCTGATTTCAGTCGGTTATCTTGGTGGAGCTGATGGGACTCAAACCCACGACCTCTACGATGCGAACGTAGCGCTCTATCAACTGAGCTACAACCCCAAAACTGGTGCGGATAAGAAGACTCGAACTTCCAAGGCATTGCTGCCACTAGTACCTGAAACTAGCGCGTCTACCAATTCCGCCATATCCGCAGTACTGGTGCATATATTATATTAACTTTCAATCTATTGCAAGGGGAAAAATTCAAATTATTTATTCCGTGTGCCTTGGTCGGATTCAATTTCCGCCATCGCACGCCGCAGCGATTTTGACGGTTGCACCCACCATACGGCAACACCAATATATATCGCCATTGATATTAACGGATGAACAAATGCGACACATGCGGCAATTATCAAAATTGATATGGATAACTTTTCACGCGTACCAGAACGCAGACCACGCACAATCGGCGCATCTGCATCATGTATACGCAACAAGATTAATTCTAATACACGATACGACACAAACACGCATACCAATGCCGCACCATATGCCGCAACCGGCACCGGATTAAAATGGTTTTCATCCACCCATGCGGTAAAAAACGGTATCAATGACAACCAAAATAAAAAATTTAAATTCGCCCACAGTACACCATTACTTAACCGTCGTGTGGCCTGTAATAAATATCTATGATTTATCCAGAACACCGCGCCATAAACAAAACTTAATACATAACTTAAAAATATCGGTATCAGCGGGGTCAACGCCCCAAATGTCCAGCCAATTGGCGCCTGTAATTCCAGCACCATAATAGTGATAATAACGGCAAATAATCCATCACTGAACGCCGCCAATCGCGATGTATTCATTAGCAATCCTTTTTTTCAAAACCATATCATAACGTCACACCAGACATCACCAGGTACAAAATCATGATGAATAAAAGATACATTTTTGCCTTGCTCTAAAATTCCGTAATTTGCTAGACTAATATCAGAGATGAGCAGAATTCTAATTTTTATCGCATATTCTATATTTATTGCATCAGGCGCAACGGCCGCCGTGCGTGACGGCGCATCAAATTCACGTACCACATCATCACAACGTGTTGTTTCAACCAAGCCTGTTGAACGCACCACAACATCACGCTTGGGCACATCAAATTCACAGGCCCGGGCAACAACCACATCGGCACGCACAAGTGCACGTACTGCAAATAACGTATCACAACGGGCAACACCTGAAACCAGTGGCGCACGCGCCACAATATCACGTGCCGCAACCGCATTAAAAACAGTTGCCACACGGGCCACAACAACCCGGATGCCCGCCACCAACGCACGCGCTGCAACAGATACAGACACCAGCGTAATGAGTCAAACACGCACCGGTGCAGATTATGAACGTTGCAAAACCGCATATTTCACATGTATGGATCAGTTTTGCCAACTGAAAAACGACAATTATCGTCGATGCTCTTGCAATGACAGGGTGTACGATTTGGATGATGCGTTTGACACACTGCAACAGGCCGGCGAAAAATTAACCACATTTACAGAAAACCTGGACGTTGTTGGTATGACCGCCGCCCAGGCAACATCCATGAAACGCGCATCCGAGGGTGAAAGTGCACTAACATCAGATTCATCGGCATCCAAGGCATTATTACAGGCAATTATGAATTCTATACGTGGCGACAATGCATCGGTTGGTGGAAAATATTCTGACCTGAACAGCATCAACATATCATTTGATACCGCCAATGCGTTTGGTACGGCTGATGCCGGCCAAATAATCGGTACCTATAACGGCAAAAATTTATATTCCGCCGTATACCCCCAATGCCGCCAGGCCGTACGCGGTGATTGTAATGACGCGTCATTGCAACGTGCAATAACTGCATACTTGATGGCGATTGAACAAGACTGCAATACTGTCCAAACTGCGATAGAAACCAAGCAAAAGCAAATGAAATCCGCCGTGCGCGAGGGCAGTGCAATGCTGGATTTGGCACGTGTTGAAAACCGCAAAAACCACAATTCATCCGACTTTACAACATGTTTGAATAATGTAGAGGCCGCCGTACTTAGCGAAGAAGTATGCGGTGCAAATTATCACAAGTGTCTGGATAATGGTGAATTTATCGATATATCTACGGGCAAGCCTATTACCGGTGTTGAAAAATTCTATGAACTGGAAAAATTGTTAACGTTCAGTGACAGTGTTGATGCCGCAAACCAACAATTATCAAAATTGGTCGACAATCGTCAATTCGTTCAAAACTTTGAAAAACGTGTAAAAAAATTCGCAGCACCCGCATTAGATAAATGCGTCGAGCAGGCAGATGACGTCTGGGCAGAATATCTGGACAAGGCACTGCTGTCTATATACTATGCCCAAAAGTCCAAAGTTGCAGAAATTAAACAAGGCTGTTTTGATTTCATTTCATCATGTTATACAAACGTGGACAAAGGTTTAACCCAGGCAATGCAGGCACTGACCGACGGCAGTGATATTGTAATCCAACCGGACAAAGTCGTATTAAACAGTGAAATGTGTCGCAACTATGTTAATTCATGCGACAATATGTTTGACGGCAAAATCATCGCAGACTATATCGAGAATCGCAAAGATACCGATCGCACATCTGCATGTCGCGCGGCAGCAAAACAATGCTTTGATAAATTTGGCGGAACAGGATACCAGAACTTTTACTATCCGTACAGTGGGCTGTTCACATCCGGCGAGGCATTGGATTGGTTAACCCTGTATGACGAAACCACTGGTGGCCACCAATACAAATCAGAGTGTGCAAAACAATTGGCAGAAATAGATTCTTGCAAGGACAAAGTAGAAGAAGTATTCGGTGGATTCGACAAATATTACACTACAAAGATATCATCCAAGGGCATTTTGTTTGAAATTACGTCAGAACCAAAAGAAGCCGAAATCAGATACGGCACAAAAGAAGTAAAGGAAATAGAAGAGGGCGGCAAAAAAACAAAAAAGCCCCTATTGGCGCATCACGAACCACGTCCAACCGGCGTTGCAACCGAAATTTACTATCAGATTGTCGATATGCTGTCTATTCAGTGCTCAAATCTGCAAGGCAGATTCTTGGAACCGCAATTTATATTGCCGTTGCACGCGTACACAGAAACCGACTTTTGCATTGGGGATTTTGAAAAATCAGATTATGCAGACTTGATAAGTTCATACAGTATTGGCACCCAAGAAAACATGTGTCCACGTGACTATGGTTTAAGTGTAGATACACAATCATGGGGGGCATGCCTGTGCTGGGAAAACGGTGGCCGACGCAGCAAATGGGGGAAAAGCCCGATTTGCGTTGCCGCGCTGCCAACAATAACGCCAAAAGATGGCAAAGATGCGCTTGACGCCGCCTGCAGCACAGAAGGCATCAAGGTATCACAGGCAACCACCGACACATCACGTGACCAGTGGTGCACCCAATCAATCAATCTGACCACGAAACAGGTATGCCCATATAAACCCAGTGGGTCTGCTGGGTCTGCATGCGAAATTCCAGACAAAGCGCCCCAAGCATTAACAAAATAATCCCTATAATAAAAAACGCCATTAATTGGCGTTTTTGAATTTTATAACATTAAAACATTATTTAGATACGGTTTTATATATATCATCGGCAATTATGCCAACCACACCGCTGTCACCCGGACGCCATAATTTATCCGCATCACGCAATTGGGCAACCATTTTTTCACGCACAGACGGGATAGATAACTCGCAAAATGCATTTACAACGTTTTGTGCGGTGGCCGCCGGCCCTAAAAATTCCGGATACACACTACGTTGCAGTAAAACATTTACCAATGACACCCATTTTGTTCGTATAGCCTGACGAACCAGCCATGTGGTGACCGGATTCATTTTATATATGATTATCGCCGGGATATGAATCATGGCCAATTCAGCGGATACAGTGCCACTGGCCGCGATTGCAATATAGGTTTTGGAATACCAATCATATCGCTGACCCGCCGGCACCAGTTCCGGCTTTACAGGCCACGCATCAATCTGTTCGCGCAAATATGCGTCTGTTGTTTCAACCGTTGGCATTACAAATTTATATCCGGTATATCCACATGATGTCATCATATCTACAATTTGACGAAATACGGGCAGTAATTTTTTTACCTCGCTCATACGGCTGCCGGGGATAAGAGTGATAATCTTTTCCGTCACACGCCTGTCCGGATACAGACCGATTAATTTATCCGCAATTGGATGCCCCACCGCAATCGTAGACAGGCCATATTGGGTGAAATAGGGCACTTCGAAATCAAAAAATGCATACAGTTTATCAAACGTTTTTGCGTACTTTTTTGCACGACCTGGACGCCACGCCCAAACCTGGGGCGCAACAAAGTGATGAAACCGCAGACCGTTCTTTATTAAATCGCGACCTGCACGTGATTTTTTAACCAATTTGATAACACCACGTGCAAAACCCGGTGCATCAATCGTTAAAACAATATCTGGACGTGTACGAATTATTTCATCAGCTGTCTGGCGCATACGGCGTGTCAATGTACGAGCATGCGCGGCAACCTCTAATATTCCCATAACAGCCAAATCAGACATCGGGAACAGACTGACCATGCCGGCCGCCGTCATATTTTCACCACCGACACCGACAAATTCTGCACCATCACGCATATGTTCAATTATGCGACCACCCAAAACATCGCCAGATACTTCGCCTGCGATAATAAATACTTTGATTTTTTTATTCTGCATTGTTTGACGTGCCAATTCCACGCTTTGAACGATTTTCTATAAAATCAATAGCATCCATTGCGTATTTATTGTTTTTAACATCTTTGCGAATACGGTTAACGCGATCTGCAACCGTACCATCCGTACCACGGAATACCGCATTATAAACAGAGTGAATTGCATGCATATCTTCATTAGTAAAACCATGGCGCATCAATCCGACACGATTAATCGTACGATATGTCGCACGCGCACCATCGTATATCGCATACGGCAGAATATCGTTTCCAACACCAGACATCCCCCCGATAAAGGCATTGCGTCCAATACGTGCAAATTGCAATACACATACGCCACCAGATAAGATAGCAAAGTCTTCTATTTCAACGTGACCCGCCACCTGAACCAGGTTTGACATAACGACACTGTTTCCAACCTTGCAATCGTGACCGACATGGGCATTAACCATAATTTGACAGTCATCCCCAATAACCGTACCATCAGATGCGGGCGTACCAGAATGTATCGTCACATATTCACGAATACGGCAACGTTTGCCAATACGCAATCCGGTCATCGCATCTTCATCCTGCCATTTTAAGTCCTGACTCATCACGCCAAGTACTGCAAACGGATACACGATAGAATCATCACCGATAGATGTTTTACCATCAATAACAACATGTGAAACCAGTTCAACGCGTTCGCCCAGCACTACGTTTGCACCAACGATACAAAACGGGCCAATCTTACAGTCAGCACCAATAACAGCGCCTTCATGAATTATCGCGGTTGGATGTATATTTGTCATAATTACAAGCCTATATTTTTACATTATTTCTTGTAAAATACTACACCACAGCGGCCATCAATGGTATTCAATAAATATAACCAATTATAACAATTCGCGAACATCTCTGACAAAATCAGCACACGGCAATTTCATCCAGCACAATATACCCAACGCAGTTATAACCGGCATGGTAGTCAACACACCAAACATCCCCAACGTCAATGCGAACAAACAATTGCCCAAATTTTCAGATACTTTATCCGCATGCCAAACAGACATTGCAATTGATACAAACATCGCCACCAACGTCCCCAAGAACACCGGCACTGATTCCGTCATAAAGAATAATACCAACCCCAGTGCAACAATAAACCGCGCCATCCATTTTAGTTTAATATACGCACTGCGATGAATTCGTGCGCAGGGCACAACATTATTTACGGCAACACATGCCGCAACCAATGCCCCAAATATAAATATCGCCAACATGTGCAATACAGTTAAATTACCCAACTGGCCAAAGTGAAAATATTCCGGCTGCATCAAAATTGCAACCACCACCGACGTCATAATCAGGATTGCACCAGACAACACCGGCAATTTCCAACGTCCACGCCGACCAATCAAAACACCAAACGCCAGCACACCAATCTGCAATATAGGCCCCCACCACGCATGTAAATCAGTCAATCCAACCGCCAACAGTATTAAT
This sequence comes from uncultured Muribaculaceae bacterium, assembly GCA_964545825.1. Lineage (GTDB taxonomy): Bacteria > Pseudomonadota > Alphaproteobacteria > Rs-D84 > Rs-D84 > Enterousia. The sequence continues at coordinate 25,089 of CAZJGX010000001.1, read as the reverse complement.
GCCCCCGCCGCATATACCGCAATACGCATACGACGCGACATATTTTTCCATTGTGGCAATTTCGCATCACGCGTACGTGCGGCAACAAACATCCCGCACAGCCCCAAAATTGCGGCCGTCAAAAACGGCAAAACAGATATTCCATCACGCAACACAACGTAATTGCCACCAAACAAAACCATCCATATAAATGTCATCACAACCATTACCACAGAACTGTTTTTTATGACATTATTCCGATTCCAACCAATCTTATCCAAGAACAAATTGCCGCAAAAATACACCATTACAAACAATGGCACCGCCAATATCGCGTACCACAAAAATGCAGGCGACACCAACGCCGCATTATTAAACGCACTGACCGCACTTTTTACAACAATCACATCATCGAACATAAACTTGCCTTTTATTTTTATTGAATTATTATATAAAGGTATGGCGCAAAAACAAGAAATTTTTACCCTGATGGGCGGTCGCGTTCAGATTCACCGCGGTCGATACAATCCAACATCTGATGCGGTCTGGTTGGCGGCATTTGCAGCCGACTGTCCGGCACATACAGTTCTGGACGTCGGTGTCGGCACAGGTGGGGTAATATTATGCCTGATGGCGCACCACCCGGATATTTCCGCCACTGCAATTGATGTATGCAACGACATGCTAACAGAAAGCGCACAAAACGCAGAACAAAATAATCGTAAAATTGAATTAATTAATACAGATATCATGACATGGCGCACACCACGCACATTTGATATGGTTGTATCCAATCCACCGTATTTCAAAGGCACCCCCGCCACACATAATGCGCATCACAATGCGGATTTATGTGGTTGGACAAAAAAATGCGTTGCCCGCGTTCGTCCACGTGGATACTTCTGCACGATTATAGATGCATCAGCCGTATCAGACGTTATATCTGCAATGACACCACACTGTGGTGATATACATATAATGCCACTGTTTGGTCGCAAAAACACCGCTGAACGCGTGCTGATACGCGGCCGCGTCGGCGTACGGGGCGGGGCGACATTACACAAGGGCCTATCCATGAATACAGATGCCGTTTTGCGTGACGGCTTGACTATTGGCGATGCATTGGCTAGACTGAATACATTATGATAAACTTTATAACACGATATTTTACATCACTGTGGGCGTTTATAACATCGCCTTTTCGCGCGATATGGCGCATAATTGTGCGCATATTCCCACCACGTGAATTTACCGTTATGGATACACCGCGCGGTAATGTTTATACTTTCCAACAAAGCAGTTTTTGGCGATTTACCAAATGGTGTGGCAAAATAGGTCTGATTATATGGGCAACATGGTCAACATATGTGTTTGTATATCACCGTCCATTATTGCAAAAACGTACCCATCAATTGGAAACAGAACGTGCAACGCATGCACGTCACATGTCTGATTTACAGATTTACCTGGCCAAATATAATGAACTGACAAAAAATCTGAACGTTATTGATGACAAGATATTGCACTCTGAAAAACTGACGGCCGAGCAAAAAGAAGAACTGATGAACAATCGGTTAAAAACATGGGGTGAATTGGACTTCTTGCGCACCAGATTAACAGAAATGTTCAGTGATGACGAATACACACCGGAATATACAAAACTGTCTGACTTATCAATTGAATACGAATTAACACGCGCTGAAAATGATGAATTAAAAAAGCGCAACACCCAGATGGTGGAATCTGTCCAATCAATTATTGATGCTGACACCCAGATTGTTGAGGCTGTATCAAAATTAACCACCGAAAATACCGAAGAACTGCGCAAGAAATTAAAAACCATAAACAGCAGTATTATCGCCCTGGGGTTAAATGAACGTGATTTGATTGCCAGTGCAAACAAATATACCAACCCATTTGTTGGTGCGGCATTTACACCCCTGGACATTGACCGTAATCTAGATGCAAAATATCAACGCCTGGCAGATGGATTGGAATTATGGGCTGGATTATCAAGATTGGAAACCGTATTACCAATTGGTGCACCAATAAAGAACATGCGTGTCACGTCCAACTATGGCCAACGCAAAGACCCGTTCACCGGCAAACAGAAACAACACCGCGGGATTGATTTTGCCGGCAAAATAGGCACAGAATTAATGGCCGTCGCCCCGGGGCGCGTGGTATCGGCCGGCGAACGTGTTGGATACGGCACCACCGTTGAAATTGATCATGGATTGGGATTTACAACATTATATGCCCACCTGTCACATATAAATGTATCACGCGGTGACTGGGTACGTCCGGGCACAGTCGTGGGATTGGGCGGCTCATCGGGTCGTTCAACGGGCCCACATCTGCACTATGAAATTCGGTACAAGGGTGCACCATTTGACCCATCAAAATTTGTAAAGGAAGAAAACTAAAATGCTGGCATTTACGAACGCAAAAGAAAAGCAATCCCCAACCATTATCGGTGCAGGATGCAAATTAACAGGCAACATAAAAACCGACCACACGGTACAGATTCACGGTGCGATTGTCGGTGATGTGACGGCAGACACTGTTGTAATTGGTCGCGGCGGCATTGTCACCGGCAAGGTTGTCGCAAACAACTTGTTTTTACATGGCACATTAGAAGGGCCGGCAACTGTAAATACGGCAAACATGTTCAGTGCCGCCCAAATGACCGGTGTTTTATCATACCGTACAATAAACATTACAGGAAACACGGGACTGGAATGCAAACTGTCAAAACGAAAGGACAAGGACAAATGAACAAAAACGTATCCAAGGTCTATATTGCGGCTGACCACCGTGGGGTAGGGGTAAAATTATATCTGATTGAAATGCTGAACGCGGCCGGATATACGGTTGTAAACTTGGGCACAGACGACCCAAACACATCTGTTGATTTCCCAGATATTGCAAAAGATTTGGCGGACGCGATGAAAGACGACAAAAACTCACGCGGCATATTGATTTGTGGTACCGGTGCCGGCATGGAAATCGCAGCGAACAGATACCGTCATATCCGCGCATCACGATGCGACAATCCAACCCAGGCACGCGATGACAGATTTCACGACGATATAAACGTTCTGGCATTGGCCGCCGATGATATAGATATAGAAGTTGCATTTCTATGCACACAAACATTTCTGGAAAGCCCGTTTGACAACATTGAACGACGTATCAGACGCATTGAAAAAATATCATAAAAATACCCGCCAAACGGCGGGATTTTTTATTTGTATTAATTCCCATGATATTATATAATAACAATGTTGACGGGAGTTCCGTCAATGGGGTGTCAGAACCCGTGCTCAAGCGTCGGAATATAATCTTGTGGCGCGTAAACGCGCTATTTTTTATTCTGATGATAATAATCTCCTGACCGATGGTCAGGAGGGTTGTGAATATATTGAATAAGCACACAATTCTTGAGATTGTTCTGAACCTCCTGACCACCTTGATTTTGGGTGGTTTTTCATTTCGAAAAAGACAGGAGATCAAACAAAATGAAACGTACAACTATTCGAATTCTGGGAACATGTATGGCGGTGTTCGGCGCAATAGGCATGCGCGATGCAAAAAGTGACTATACACACACAGCAGGCTATACCGTTCTTTCTTATACAGCAAACGGTGGTACCGGCGGATATCTATATGTTTTTAATGATGCAGCATTACAAGGAAGTTATTGCAATCAATTTAAAGACGGGAACAACAAATACACATGTGCAACAGGCACGGCGACCGAAGCATTGTGCCGCTGGTGTTCGTGTTGGGATGGAAAACAGACGCCATGTGGCACATACTCTTCCTGTGACGGCACAGGTCTGAAATGCGAGAAAGACATGCTTGCAGGTGCAAGTTCTATGGTATTAAACAAAACATCAGGCCAAATTGGCAGCCTGAGTATTTTCAAATTTAGTGGATGTCTAAATGGCGCATATCAAACAAAGTCCACATCGCCATGTGATGCAATCAATAGCGGTACCGACCTCAACGCGTTTACAGGTTGTTGTATACTATGTCCGGGGCGCGGGCGCTTTAACGAAGGCTTAGCCGCATTTCCAACAGGAATATACGCCGGCAATGCGGACAATATGTGTGTTTCAGGATATTGTTTTGGTTCAACAGCTGGCACCGGTATCACAAACTGTTATGTATATGAATCAGGTGCGACATCTTCTTCTGGACAAACATATAACGATTGTGTCGGCAAATATATGTTGGCAAATAGACACTGTTCTTATTCCAGTACACTGGCCATTACAGAAAATGATACAGGATGCGCTACTACTGGTACAGGTAGTGGCACGGGGGCATAAAGATAACAGATGCGTAAAAAATCACTTAAATCTATCAGCATAATAGAAATCGATGCGCGTGATGCGCATTATCAAAGCGGTATTGCAACATACTTTCGCGTTCTGCGCGACAGTATGCCATCGCATATATCAACGTATAACATCGTATTTTATCGTTCAACGGAATACAAAGATATTCGTATCGTTGATACCGATGACGAATTACAGATTTTTCACCCGATGGGTTTTCCGTTTCAAAGCCTGTTTGATGCGGTTATAAATATGATTTGGCCAAAGATAAAATCTATGCCGAATCTAATCGTAAAAAGTGATTGTCTGTCGTGCGAAGGATTGGCATACATGATAAAAAGCCGCATATATTGTCGCACAATCGGTGTCTTGCATTGCCAGCCGCCAATGAATAACACGCCCGGATTTGTGCCGGCCGATCCGTTCTTTAATATGGATGCAATTATCTTGGTTGGCGATAACGGTCGTAAATATATGGATTACTGGCATTGCACGCGTCCATTTTCAGTAATCTATAACGGTGTTGATAAACCCAAAATCGAATCCAAGAAACCCAAAGACGACACATTTCGGTTTATATTTGCAAACGGTCTGGCAAAGAACAAAGGCTTTGCAAAAATAGTCCCTGCAATTCGAACTGTTGCAAAAAAACATAAGATAGAAGTGACTGTCTTGGGTGGCCATGATACAGAGGCATCAGGCATCCTGGATGAAATCGCCGACCTGCCGGTTGTCTATAAAGGCATATTAACCGACGATTCCGAAATTCGTCGGTATTACGAGCAAGCAGATGCCGCTCTGTTCGCATCCCGGGAAGAAGCCTGTTCTTTTGCAGGTATCGAGGCACTGTCATATAATCTGCCTATCGTATCATCACGTGTGTCCGGTCTTGTTGAAATGTTTGACAATGCGGCCCTTTATGCTGATGTGGACAATGAACACAATATTAACACAACGCAATATGCGGCCCAAATGTGCCAAGTTATAGAAAACGCATCCGTACGCAACCGCATGTCTGTTGCAGGATATTCACGATTTCTGAACAGATATACACGCAAAAAAATGATTTCAGACACAATAAAACTGTATGAATCATTATGGTCATAACAATACCCGCCAAACGGCGGGATTTTTTTATTTGTGTTTCCATGCCATGCATTATATAATTATTACTGTCAACGGGTGTTCCGTTGATGAGGTGTGAGAACCTCTGCCTTAGCGTCAGGAATTGATTGGCGCAATGCGCCTTTTTTAATACGACGAAAAAACTCCTGGGCCCAAAGCGGTCAGGAGGGCTGCGATATATAAAAATAAGCGGCACAAATCTAAGGATTGTTCTCAACCTCCTGACCACCAAAATTTGGTGGTTTTTCATTACGAAAAACACAGGAGAAACGAACAAATGAAACAACATTTATTATTAACCGCAATGGCACTTGCCATGGCCATAACCAATTCCGCATCAGGAACAGTACAAATCATGGACAAATGCACTGGCACCGTTTGCCCATACACTAACTATTATATTATAGGCGGCAGTCTTACAAATATAACCGACACCCAATGCGCCGCCAAAGCAGAAGAACATTTTTGCTGGCGCGCCGAACTGGGGAAATGCGAAGATTTCACAGATACAGGATACTCTGCAAGTCAACCATATGCATACTGCGAATCATTATGCGAAAGAATTGGCTATAATGTTTATGTCATGACCAGCGGCCCAGAGTTCGGTTGCGCATGCGAAACAACACCGGACGGCGGCTGGCAGGATGTCGGCAATGGACGCGAACGTTATTATACATACACATACCAAATGCAAGGCAAATGCAACGTACGCAGTGGTGAAACCGCCACATCACAATATCGATGCAAATCCGGATACTATGGCAATCCATCCAGCGGATGCATCACATGCCCGGCAAACGCAACATGTAACGGTGGCACCGGCACAACAACATTTATATGCAAATATATGTATTACAAAAACGGCACCACATGCACGGAATGCCCCGACAGTGACGCCGGCCACCTGGGCACATTGGCCCACAACGGTACCGCTGTACGGGGCGAAACATATAGCGACGGTGCCACCAGTATCACAGAATGCTATATCGATGGTTTAAGCAGTTATTACGAAGAAGCCTTCATAGATACAACCGGCACATTTTTTCTAACCGATGAATGCTTTTATCAACAGTAAAAAAGCCCCAAACGGGGCATTCTTTTTACCATTTATAGTGACAATCGGCTGTATATTTATATTTTCCGTACCTATCACGTACCATTTCCCCCGCCGGTATATAACAGGCTTCCACCCCTTTTACTGTTTTATCGGATTTGGCCGGTGTATTATCCAATCCTGCTGTATCACACTCATAACAATCCGGAATCTCATTGCCATTTTCATCCGTTTCCAACACCCCATCGGAATAAAAACCATCAGCACACCACCATTGAGCCGATTCAACAGGGCATCTGACATCATAACACAAAACATACCCATTAAAACCGTCATATGTAGCCGATTGGCACTGCAACTGAAATGGCAAAGTACAAGATGTCTCGCCTTCTGTTGGACACAAAGTTCCCTTTCCGCCAGGCATACATAGTGTATCGGAACAATAAGTGTCCTTTGATTTACAACAATTCGCGTTTTCCAACCAACATGACCTTGTAGTAATAACCGCGGCATGTGCCGCATTGCCCAGAACACATAACACAAACCCAACAAAAATTAACGATTTTATATTCATTTCAAACTCCTGTTATTTATCACAAACAAAAAACCACCGATAAATGGTGGGCCAGGAGGTTGAGAACAATCATAGGAATTGTGCGCTTATTTTGATATTTCACGACCCTCCTGACCAACGCCAGGAGTTTGTTTCCGTCGCAATAGTAAAAACAGCGCAAATCATACGCCACAAGAACATATTCCGACGCCTATGCCGGGTTCTCACACCCCGTTCATGGAACACCCACGAACAATATGATTATACCGCCAACCGAAATAAAACACAAATAAAAAACATCCCGCTGTCTGCGGGATGTTTTTTATTTTGCACCAACTACTTTTTTACAACAAAGTTCACCATCTTACCAGGCACAACAATTGTTTTTATAATTTGGGCGTCAACCAACCTTTTTGCCGCCGCGTTTTTGGCCGCATCAACAACATCGGATTCTGATGCATCCACAGGCACCACAAAATCCGCCGCACGTTTCCCATTTACTGCAACAACGACCGTCATTGATGTCTTGACCAACTTTGACGCATCAAATGTCGGCCACGACGACAGTACCAACATTTCCATATTACCCAATTTTTCCCATATTTCTTCGGTCAAATGCGGTGCAAACGGATTTAAACACTGTATCAATGCCACATACGCAGGGCGGGGCATTGTGCCACCAAACGCGTTCAGATATTCCATCATCGCGGAAATCGCCGTGTTATACCGCATGTTCTCAATACGTTCTGTCACATCCGCAATTAATTGATGCATCAATCTTTCTTGTTCGGCGGTCAGGGCCGCATCTGTCAAATTATCAGACATATTTTCAACACGTTTCAAGAAACGCTGAACACCGGCCAATGCACCTTCTGACCAATTAACATTTGAATCCCATGGCCCCAGCGACAATACCGTTGTACGCGCAGCATCGGCCCCAACTTCGGCAACTTTTTCATCAACCTGAAAACCGTTTCCGGCAGATTTAGACATCTTTTTGCCATCCGAACCCATCAACAAGCCATTGGTCGTTCTTTTCTTGTATGGCTCCGGCGTGGTCACATACCCCAAATCATACAATGCCTTGTGCCAAAAACGCGAATAAATCAAATGGCGTGTATTATGTTCATTACCACCATTATAGTGATGAACCGGCATCCACCGCGCCATCTGTTCACGGGAACAGAACTCTGAATCATTTTTTGGATCCAGGTACCGCATATAGTACCACGACGAGCCCGCCCATTGTGGCATAGTATCAGTCTCGCGTCGCGCCGGCGCACCACAATGCGGGCAGGTGGTATTCACCCAATCCGTTGCACGTGCAAGTGGGCTTTCCCCATCTTCGGTTGGACGAAAATCCGCCATGAACGGCTGCATCAGCGGCAATTCAGATTCTGGAACCGGCACCCAACCACATTTTTCGCAATATACCAACGGAATTGGTTCACCCCAGTACATCTGACGCGAAAATCCCCAATCGCCCATACGAAAACGTGTCTTTGGACGTGCAAAGCCACCTTTTTCACCAAATTCAATTGCGGCTGTGATTGCTTCTGCCTTGCTCATACCATCCATAAATCCTGAATTAATATGTGCACCATCACCTTCCCATACAGCGTCCGCAGTTCCACCCGCCAACACCGGGATAATTTCCAGGTTGTATTTCTTGGCAAAATCCCAGTCACGCCCATCATGCGCGGGCACCGCCATAATCGTACCCTGGGCATAATTGGCCAAGACATAGTCCGCAACAAAAATCGGAATTTCTTTACCAGTATATGGATTTGTTGCCATAATGCCTTCTAATTGGACACCTGTTTTCTCTTTGGTCACATCTGTTCGGTCAATTTCAGATTTGGCCGCCGCCGCACGAATATAATCCCGCACCGCATCAGCGTTTGTAATACGACCATCATCCAGCCACTTGGCCACCAATTTATGTTCCGGCGCAATTGCACAGAACGTCGCACCAAATATAGTATCAGGACGTGTGGTATAAACCGTCATCACATCATCACCGACACGGAAATCAATATCCGCGCCAGTTGAACGCCCAATCCAGTTCATCTGGTCACGCTTAACTTTTTCTGGATAATCAACCAACGCCAAATCATCCAACATACGCTGCGCATATTTTGTAATCGCCAAATTCCATTGCATTTTTTCTTTGATTTCAACATCGCCATGACAACGATTACACTTGCCATCTTCCAATTCTTCATTTGTCAGCGTCGTACGGCAATGCGGGCACCAGTTCATCGGCAACATAGACTTATATGCCAAACCCGCCTTAAAGAACTGAATAAACATCCATTGTGTCCACTTTATAAATTCTGGATCAGATGTTGCCACCTGGGATTTCAAATCAATAGACCAACCCATATCCAGCATATTTTTAGTAAATTTTTTAGCCAAATCACGCACAACAATCGATGGATGCTGACCAATTTTGGTGGCATAATTTTCTGCTGAAATCCCCAAAGAATCAAACCCCAACGGAAACAACACATCATAGCCACGCATACGCATGAAACGCGCCATAACGTCACACCCGGTATAGTTTAACATATGTCCGCCATGCAACCCCGTTCCCGACGGAAATGGAAATTCCGCCAACATATAAAAAGGCGGCTTTACGCCATCATTTTTAGGTGTAAAGACATTAGATTCTTGCCATTTTTTCTGCCATTTTGATTCGCGGGCATGAATTTTGTCGATATTATCTGCCATTGTTATATACCTCGGGCTGCTGTTTAATTAAATTCAAATAATTTGAATTTTATACACCAACACCACTAAATTCAAGCAATTTGTACATTACAACACATATCAATTAATAAAAGAACTTGATTTTTATCCCAAAATTAGTTTAAAATATCAGCACAAGCACAGGTTCTTTTTTTCCTGTCGCCAAGGGCGCTAAACCCAAATACTGTGTGTCCGCGGGGACAAAAAACACCCCTCATCTGCAAAAGTAGGTGGAGGGTCGTGAATACGTCGAATAAGCGACGCTGTCTCACAGTATACAGTTTAGAACCTCCACCTGTTGTAATTATGTATGTTTTTAAACCTATATTCAACCAGAACAAATTCACAAAACGTTTTATTTAACGAAATAGGCCAAATATTCAATATTACCGCTGCCACCACGAATTGGCGATTCAATCACGCCACGCGATACATAGCCCAAGGCTGAAAAACATTTTTCAACCCGATTAATTACATCATGATGCAATTGTTCTGATTTAATAATGCCGTTAAAACGGGCGGCAATTTCACGTGATACCTCAAACTGAGGCTTTATCAGCGCAATTATCTCTGGCGAACGCCATGCCGCAATCGCATCTGCAATATTGGTCAGCGATACGAACGAAACATCAATAACTATCAAATCAATTCCGGACACCGGGGGCAGGGTGCGAATATCCGTCTGTTCCATTGACATAACCCTGGCATCATTTTTTATTTCGGCAACCAATTGATTTGAACCAACATCCACCGCAATAACATGCGCCGCGCCACGGGACAACAAGACTTCGGTAAAACCACCGGTACTGGCACCAACATCCAGACACTGATATCCCGCCGGATTAACATGAAACGTATCTAACGCATGCGCCAACTTTAAACTGCCACGTCCTGAAACATACGGCAAATCCGCACCATCAATAATATCAGTATCAGATACAGCCAGACTGGCCTTTGTCGCAACAACACCATTAACACGAACCAAGCCGGCCTTTATCGCAGCTACCGCCTTGGCACGACTGATATACAATCCACGTGAAACCAATTCTTGATCTAATCTTGTACTCATACAACATATTATAAATGCATCAGATAAAAAATCAACACACCAAAAAAACAAACATTATAACACCGACAAAGATACAATATTTTACTTTAACAATTAAAATTATTACAATGTTATTACACTTATAAATATTTTTAACAATAAACCACCCTTTTAAGAATTATGTATAGTTTTACATTAAACCCCACCACCAGAAATAGAGCACCCAAGACATCCATCACAACCAAAACAACATCCAAAAACCACCACAAAACACACACAACAACAAACACAAAATCCATGTTTTTCATATAGACCCAATAACACTCAATTAAATGCAACACAGAACAAAAAAATATTCGCACCAGAACAACACAAAAAAATTAATAATGAACATCAAAAATAATTTTTATCAAACTGATTTCAGAAACATTTTTATTTTAAGCAACAAAATCAAAACGGCACCCAATCATACACCACATCACACCACTAGAACACAAAACTATACATAATATAAATTATGCGCCTTTTGATTATGTCACCCTGCACACAAAACAATATACACTTTTATCCATTTCAACAGATATCATTTTACAAACCACCAACATCCACCAACCTTTTATCCCACAAAAAATATGGCGCAAAATTTGCGCCATATTTTTTTCATAAATTACTTTATTACAAATACAAATTAACGCTTTGTAATTTTTTTGATTTTTGAAATTTGGCCCGTTGCCATTTTTCCCAGTCCTTTCAGGCTTTTTTGCAATTCACTTTCCTCTATTGCACCCGCCTCAACCGGTTCTACATCCGAACAACAATTTGGACACTTTACCGCCGCAATATTAATTGATGTTTTGCAATACGGACACGCACGAGTTGTCACCGGCTGCTTAGCACGCGCCTTGCCAACAATTTTTACAACCCAGAATATTGCAAACATCGTTATCAAGAAACTGACAACCGTATTCAAAAACAATCCAATATTAATAGAAACCGCCTCGCTACCTTCGGTTGCCTGTCTCAAAACAATTGCCCAGTCAGAAAAATCAATTCCACCTATCAACAAACCTATTGGCGGCATAATAACATCTTTTACCAGTGAATTAACAACACTGGTCATAACGCCACCAACAATGATACCAACAGCCATATCTATTGCACTGCCACGCTCTATAAACGCCTTAAAATCTTTAATCAAATTACTTTTCGCCATTTTTTACCCCTTTATTTACATGTTCATCAATCGCATTTACAACCTTACCCAATGTTTTACGCAAACTTTCATCCAACGTTTCAACCGTCACATCTGCCAACGCATATGTATCATAACGTTCTGCAATTAATTGGGCCAAAATTTTCCGACTATCTGCATGCAGCAACTGTGGACGCGTATCACGAAAATTTGTTCTTTTAACAAGCAGTTCCAGTTCAGCCTTTAACCAAATTGTCAAGGCCCTGCCCTGCAACATTTCGCGCACCGCAGGTGTAATAAACGCACCCTCTCCAGTTGAAATAACTTTTAGTTTCGGCGGCGTATTCAACAACCGTTTTATAACACGTTGCTCTACACGACGAAATTCCTGTTCGCCATACATTGCAAAAATATCAACAACACTGCATCCGGCGGCCGTTTCTATCTCCTTGTCAGAATCAACAAACGGGATTCCCAAACGACGTGCCAACGCACGCCCTACACTGGTTTTTCCTGCCCCCATCAACCCAACCATAACAATTGGTTTATCTAATAAAATTTCTCGTTTTTCGTTCATTACAAGCCACATATTAATAAAAAAGCCATGCTCACACAATAAAAAATACACCCACCACAAAAAAGTAGACTTTTTGTTTTTTAGTGCTAAATTTAGTATTAACAAAAAAAACAGAGCAAATATTATGATTCCTATGAATCTGAATTTAAATGGACGTGTTGTTTTAATTACCGGCGCCACAGGCGGCATCGGCAGTGCCATTGCCAAAGAGTTTTTCACCCAAGGCGCCAAAGTCATCTTGACCGGTCGCAACATCGACAAATTAAACACATTGCGCGATAATCTGAAAAACAGTTCCACCGACACCCCAACCCCAGAGTGCATACCACTGGATTTGACCGCAATTGATGCAGAAAGCGCACTGATTCAGCGCACTGTTGACACCTGCGGACGACTAGATATCCTGGTTAACAATGCCGGAATTGTTGACGGATGCATGCTGTTAAAATCAAGTTCTACATACATGAGCAAAATAATGCATGTAAACTTTACCGTACCATACAATCTGATGCGAGAGGCCGTACCACATATGTTAAAGAACAAATACGGGCGCATCATATCCATTACATCCATAGCAGGCTTTATGGGCGACGCCGGCATGTCCGGATACGCCGCATCCAAGGGCGCATTGGCATCTGCCACAAAGTCAATCGCGACAGAGTACGGTCGCCGCGGAATCACCGCAAACTGTATCGCACCAGGAATAATCGAAACAGAGGCAATCAAAAAGATAGCCCCAAAAGTTCGCGATGCGATGCGCCAACAAATCCCATCACGCAGATTTGGCAAACCAGAAGAAGTCGCATACACAGTCGCATTTCTGGCATCAGAATACGCCGGATATATCAACGGCCAACAAATACACTTGAACGGTGGCCTGATACGATAAAAAACACCCCGGAATTTCCGGGGTTTTAAATTCAGTTTCAAAAACATTTTCGAATATGATATACTTCTTATCAAAAGAGAGAGAATTACGCATGAAAAACACATACATGATTGCATTATCTGTACTTGCCGCCAACATAGCCACAGGCAACACATGGGCCGCAATAACACCATATGCCAACAGTTTGTCTACGCGCAATATTGCGGCCATCCAGCACTCAATTGCAACAAACGCCATCGAATCTTTCGAAGGCACAATGGCCGCCGCATTGGGCAACCGTGCACACTTAAACCTGGCGCAAAACAACAATACAAACACGCCACAAAATAACAACGACACAACAAAATATGGCACAATGCCCGTTTATGGCGAATACAACGATGACGGCACCGCATACACACACGGACATAATGGCGGCGACATCGCCCTGCCCAAATTCAACAGTTTATTTGCCAACTGGCAACACTTTGACGACTATGCACACTTTGATAATTTTGGAAAAATTGATTCCGATTATGATATTGTAAGCGTCGCCTTGGCCGGCGGCCACACACAAATCAGGAACGCGGTATCACAATGGGGTATATATGGCGGATACGCCGGTGGCGAACAAACAAATTCATCATTAAAAATCAATGAACAAGGTGGTCATATAGGCGTTTATTCAGGATACAATATTTCTAACTTTAACATATCCGCAACAGCAAATATCGGCACAATGTTTAACAGTATTGAAAACGGATACGGCGATATTGACTATACTAACACATGGGTCGGCGCAATGGCGCATGCGGCATACAATATCGCAATTGACGACACCCTGACATTACAGCCAGAATTATACATGGGCGGCACATGGGTAAAATCAGATGATTACACATACCAAGACATAAAAATATCAAACACTAATCTGACCCAGTTCGAAATAACACCGGGTATACGCGCAATTAAGTATATCGGTGCCGGTTGGTTTGGAACTGCAAACGTACGATATGTAATCGGATGGACTGACGGCGGCGACGCGCGCAGTAATGATTTTAACACAATCGATTTAAAATCAGATGATTATACCGAATACGGCATTAGCGTTATAAAATCAATCGACAGATTTAACGTTGCATTACACATCAACCGTCGCGATGGCGGCCGTACAGGTTGGAATTGGGGCAGCAGTTTTAAATACATTTTTTAATAATACGTCAAATAAAAAAACGGGCAATTGCCCGTTTTTTTATACTAAATACACCCTATTCCATATTTGCCAATTGTTCCAATTGATCTGCCGTAATCAGCGCATCAATCATTTCATCCAAACCTGCACCACCGGCCAAAATATCATCCAGTTTATATAACGTTAATTTTATTCTATGATCGGTCACACGTTGTTCCGGAAAATTATAAGTACGGATTTTTTCGCTGCGATCACCGCTGCCAACCATGGAACGACGCGATGCATTGGATGCGTTCACCTGCTCCATACGTTGTTTTTCGTACAATTTTGAACGCAAAACCGCCATTGCTGTCGCTTTGTTTTGAATCTGGCTGCGTTCATTTTGGCACGTGACAACAATACCCGTCGGAAAGTGCGTAATACGTATTGCACTGTCTGTTTTATTAACATGCTGACCACCGGCACCAGATGCACGGAATATATCAATACGAATATCTTTGTCATCAATCACAACGTCGATATCTTGTGCCTCTGGCATAACGGCAACAGATGCCGCACTGGTATGGATACGACCACCAGCCTCGGTTTCCGGGACACGCTGGACACGATGAATACCGGATTCAAACTTCATACGTCCATAGGCGCCCGCACCATCAATTTTAAATACAACTTCCTTGTACCCACGCAAAGACGTCGCATTTTCTTCAATAATTTCAATTTTCCAGCCCTGGCGCATTGCATACGATTTATACTGATTAAATAAATCACCCGCAAACAGCGCAGATTCTTCACCACCAACACCGGCGCGAATTTCCATAATCACACTGTTATCATCCGCATCATCACGCGGCAACAATGCGATTTGCAGTTTACGTTCAATTTCCGGCAAAACATGATTCAATTCTGCCAATTGTTCCGCCGCAATAGACTTTAATTCTGGGTCGTTTTGCATCTCGGTCGCATCTGCTATCCCCTGGGTTGTTTGGAAATATTCTTTTATCAAAGGCAATATTTCCGACAACCGCGAATATTCGCGCGCCAATTTGGTCAATTCAGCCCCAGTCGCAGAACCAGAATTCATCTGTGCTTCTATTTCTGCCGCATGAGTTTGTATATCTTTTAATTTCTGTTCAATTATCATTTTATTTTACCGCTTTTAATAAATTTATCGCATCTTGTACAGACAAATTCTGCTGATTGCCGGACACCATATCTTTAACAGACAACATCTGATTTTTTACTTCATCTGTACCGATTATTATACTGTATTTAGCCTTTATTTTATCAGCATATTCAATTTGGTTTTTAAACTTTTTATCAGCATCCAAATATACACTGGCCGCGATATTTTCATCTCTTAACATATTTACAACACTCATTGTATAGGCCAGGTTTTCACCCCCCATAACCAACGCAACCGCATCGATTGAATTTTCAAATTGTGATAAATCAATTGCCCCAGATTCAATTAACGCAACAAATATACGCGAAAAACCAATCGCGGCACCAACACCAATGATTTTTGTTTTACTGAATTTACCGGCCAAATCCGCATAACGACCACCACCGGCCGCCGTGCCCAATTCCGGATGACTTAATAACTTAAATTCAAAAACCAAACCTGTGTAATACGCCAGACCACGGGTAATCGACAAATCAATTTCGGCATTTTTTACCCCGAACATTTTCAGCGTTTTCATAAAATCAGTTAGTTCAGAAATCGCCACATCTAACTTATCAGATTTATTCAAAAATTTATTATATCCATCTGTAAATACAGACTTAATTTCATTTTCCTGGCTTTCATTATTTAATGTATCACGCAGCCCTTCTGCAAAATCCGCATCGCCCATTTTGTCGCGTTTATCAATCAGAACAAATACATTTTTCTTTTGTTCCGCATCCAGATTCAGGTAATCAAACAACGCATCCCAAAACGGACGTGAACCGACACGAACCTGATTTTCACCGATGAATTCACGGCACGAATCTAATGCGCGACCAATCACGGAAATAATTTCGGCATCATAGTTTGTAGACAAACTGTTTATGCCCATGATATCTAAATCCATTTGATAAAATTCGCGATAACGGCCACGCTGTGCACGTTCACCACGATAACGTTTTGAAAATTGCGACGCACGAAACGGAAATGTTAAATCGTTCAGGTGACCTGCAACATAGCGCGACAGCCCGACCGTACCATCATACCGCAGTCCCATTTTTGTATCACCCTTTTGAAACAAGAACATTTGGGTTTCAATTTCATCCCAGTTATCTTTGTCCGTCAATACTTCGGCACGTTCAATTGCCGGCAAATCCAGATTTGAAAATCCGGCATTACGCAAAACACGCAACATACGCGCCGCACACACATCAAAGCACCGCTGGCCCGCCGGCAATAATTCTATAAATCCTGATAATGGTTTTGTTGGTTTTAAGTCCATTTTTTTATCCTGTTTTTATTTTTAAGATATGAAAACAATGACAAATTAATGTCAAATTATATTTTATAAAAATACGCTATAAACAACCGCCACAACGGGCGTGATGCAACGCAACAAAGAAAACTGTTTTATTTTTCACACACATATCATAACGCACACACGCAAAAAATTCAAGTTTTTTAATATTTAACGCAATTAAAAATATTGATGCAATTCTGCGCCATGTTGATTCAACCAACGTTTTGCACGCTCCACACCAAAACCATACAGTTCTGACACCGTTGCCCAAAACGCCGGTGAGTGATCCATATGCCGCGTATGTGCCAATTCATGCATCACAACATATCGCATAACGTCACGTGGCGCAAACGCCAGACGCCATGAAAACGACATTGTACCAGTTGTCGAACAACTGCCCCATCGGCTGGTAGTATCACGGATTGCAATTTGCCGTGGCCAAAATTCACGCGGCGCGGTACGTATCATTTGCTTAACCGATTTTAAAAATTCAGCCTTTATAAAGTCACGAACACGGCGCTCAAACATATCTGCACCGCCCCCAACAACCAAAACACACGTACTATCATCACATACGGTAAACGCATTTGCACGACGTGACGCGTCATGCAAAACCTGTACATGCCACCCCAAGAATTCAATCATATCACCCGGCACGATATGCGTTTTCTGTGGTGCGTTGGCAAAAATTCGTTCAATCCAACGCCGCTTTGATTCAACAAAGCGCAGCGCACTTGATGTCGGCGACAGCCATGGCTTAGAAATATGAATTTCGCGTACCGGGCGCGTTTTTGGTCGCAATGTGATGTTGCGCAAACCACGCCGCGTCGTAATCACAATTGGTATATTTTCACCACTGGATAAAACAAACACATAATCAGACACGGCGACCGCCACCAATATAATCCTTTATTTCCGACGCAATTGTATCTGCATCAAATCCATATGCAGAATAAACCATATCCCCCGGCCCCGACATACCAAATTCATCAATACCAAATACAATATCCGCAATTGAAAACCACGGCGTTGGCGATGCCGCCTCTATCGCGATTAGTTTTCCACGCAAAATCTTGCGTTTATATAATGCAGACTGCGCACAGAACGACGCAACATCAGGAAAACTGGCCACCTGAACTGACGGCCCTAATTTTTTTGCAACGGCAACTGCCAGTGGAACCTCCGACCCGGTGGCAATAATTGTCGCAGAAACCGTACGACCACGCGCCGCATGAATAATATATCCACCACGCGCAATATCTACAATATGCGTACGCGGTGTTGGAATCTGTTTAATTTTCTGGCGTGACAGAATTATACACGACGGCCTGTCGGTACTTTGAATCGCAATGCGCCAAGCGGCTGCGACCTCAGCCTCATTACAGGGACGAAATACATTTAAATTCGGTATCAATCGCAGGGATGCCAATTGCTCAACCGGCTGATGCGTTGGCCCATCTTCACCAACAGCAACACTGTCATGGGTAAACACATAAATCACCGGCAACTTTGACAACGCCGCCAGGCGAATACTGGGGCGCATATAATCAGAAAACGCCAAGAACGTTGACCCATATGGCCGCAATCCCGCATACGCCAGTCCGTTCATAATCGCACCCATTGCATGTTCGCGAACACCATAATTTATAAAGTTTCCTGAAAACTTACCGGGTGCGATATCAATATGCGACGACGAACGTGCATTTGTACTGGCCGATAAATCCGCACTGCCCCCAATTAAACGCACACCAGATGAAACCAAGGCATTTAAATAAATTCCCGATAATTCGCGCGTTGATATATCGCCATCAACAGTCGGCATATCAACATTTTGCAATGCAACATCCAACGGATTTTGAACATATTTCGCCGGTGCATCACGCGCAACATCCGCCCACAATTGCGCACCACGTGACGAGGCATATTTTTCTATTAAATTATCTAATTCCGCCGCAGACAGCGCCAAACCATGCGCACGCGCAGTGCCCGCAACCGATGACCCACGACCAATTTGCGTCTTACACTGAATAAATGTTGGATATTTTGATGCCGTGCCACGTGATAATGCACGATTTATCGCCCCAAAATCATCACCATTAACCGTTATCACGCGCCAGCCCGCCGCACGCATCCGCATCGGCACATCAACATCAGTCAGCGCCACACCATCAATACTGATTTTGTTATCATCCCACAACAACACCAGATTATTTAATTTATAAATTCCGGCAAATGCGATTGATTCTTGGGCGACACCTTCCATCAAATCACCATCACCGCACAGACAATAAACCATACCGTCTGATTTTTTTATTTTTTCCGCCAATGCAATACCAACTGCGTTTCCAACACCCTGGCCCAGCGGCCCTGTTGTTGCTGCAACCCCATCAACGCCAAACTCTGGATGTCCGGGTAATCCACCGATTTTACGAAAACTGTTCAAATCACCAATATCATATCCCGCCAGTTTTAATACCGAATATAACAACGCACTGCCATGACCTGCCGACAAAACAAATTTATCACGTCCACGACGCAAAAAATTTGCAAAAATTGTTGTCACAATATCAGATGCCCCCAGCACAATACCAACATGCCCCGACATCGCAGAACGCACCGCCTGCAACGCATTACTGCGGACAGAATTTGACATTTCTTTTAATTGTTTTGATGTGTATCTCATGGTATAATATTATACCATAAAAAGGCATGTAAAAAAAATGATAAAAATTTGGACAGACGGCTCTTGTTTAGGCAATCCGGGCCCCGGCGGATGGGGATTTATTGCCACAGACGGCGTTAATGTTGCAGAACGTTCAGGCGGTGAAAAAGATACTACAAACAATCGGATGGAATTGATGGCCGTAATACGTGCATTGCGTGCGGCACACCGTCATACGGACGTAGAATTACACACAGACAGCAAGTATGTAAAAGAAGGTATGGAATCCTGGATGCACAATTGGAAACGCAACAATTGGCGCACACGAACAAACAAACCTGTTAAAAATCAAGACTTATGGCAACAATTAGACCAATTGGCCCAAAACATAAAAATCCATTGGGTCTGGGTCAAAGGTCATGCCGGCGAAGAATTTAATGAGCGTTGCGATGAATTGGCACGTACCGCCGCCGAAAGTTTAAAGTAAAATAAATTCATATAATCTATATAAAGCCATTATAAAAAAACACCCGTCACGGGTGTTTTATCTATGGTTCCAATGCACATGGTTCAGAATATTGGTATTCACCACTTTCATCCTGATATTTCGTACCACGCGGCACAAACATTGTACAAACCGCTTCTGGTGAATCAGTCAAACACGTTGTTATACGTTCAATTTCCGTTGGGATAATTGAGCCAACAGATTCACAATACGGATATCCTATTATCGTATACGGTTCAACAATTGTCACATATCCGGATGGACATTGGGTTGACGGTGTGGCGGCATACGCACCATACACCATCAAATGACAAATCAACACAACTAATATTTTCTTTATTTGCCTCATTTCACAATCCTATTTAATAAATGGCAGAATTAAACATACCTTGACGCATACTGGAACCCTTCGTCCTGCTATCATTCAACGCAATCGCACAATCTATGCTGCACGTATGCACACACTGACTACTATCCATGGCACTTTCCAAATATACCCAATTGGATAATGCAGGCGAAACCATACGACACCAACAATATATACCTTTTGACTTTTCCAAATCCATTGTCGTAGACCCGACACTGCTGCCACTTTGTTCTGAACAATAGCCAAGCCCCCTGACCGTGATACCACCACAATAGGCTGTAAAATCTACATAATCACCAGGATTATCATAAGTGCATGCCGTTTGTGTATTAAATGCAATACACTTTACAGTTGCCGCACTGGCAACACCAATACATGTTATAAAAATGCCGGGAATCAATATTTTTTTCATTGTCTAATCTCCTAATTTTGTTAAACAAAAAACCACCAAAAATTTAGTGGCCAGGAGGTTGATGACAATCCATAGAATTGTGTGCTTATTCAATATATTCACAACCCTCCTGACCACAGGTCAGGAGATAGTTTCGTCGCAATAAAAAAAACAGCGCATTATATGCGCCATGAGTATATATCCCGACGCTATGGCAGAGGTCATCACACCCCGTCAACAGAATACCTATTGACATTTTAATTATATAATGCAGCAGTAATAAAAACAAATAAAAAAACGCACAGTTGTGCGTTTTTTTATTTAAAACTTAGCGCATTTTCATCCTATCACGTTTTGACATCAACGTATCGACACGCAATTTTGCCCAGTCACGCGCAATTTCCATATCAATACTGCGGTCACCATATTTTGATACAGAATCACGATACTGACGCCATTGAATATTCTTGCGTTCGCGGTCAGCCGGATTTTCCGGCACCCCAACAACAGGACACAGCGAATCGCATTTATGTTTATACATTTTATGCAACGCCGCAGATTCTTGATAACGTACCTGGGCCGCACGTAATGCCGCCTGGGCACCAACAATTTCTTTATCTATTTCGGTCGTATCAACATCTTTATGAGATGAACATCCACGGTCAACACCAATCAAAACTAATAACCCAATAATCAAAATCTTTGCATCCGTAGACACACGAAGACCCTTTATATTTTTAACAACATCATTTAATTTCATAGTAAATCCTTGTTTACAACACACATTATATGTTATACAAAAATACTAAATTGTCAACAAATTATTTGCCTTTGAATCCGGTCGCAACAATAAACATTTCTACGCTATCCTTGCGCGAGGCCGGCGGTTTCATATGATGTACAGATTCAAATTTTTCTTTGATTTGTTTTAATAATTCGTTTGTCGTGCCGCCGGTAAAAGATTTTGCAACAAATGTCCCACCCGGCTTTAATGCACGCAATGCGAAATCAAAAGCATATTCCAACAATACCATCTGACGTATATGATCTGTCTTTTTATGCCCCACAGTATTTGGCGCCATATCAGACATAACAACATCAACTGTTCCATGTTCTGCGGCGTCCGCCGGCAAATTTAATTTCTGAACCAGCCAATCCAATGCGGCATCTGTTGTAAAATCACCCTGATAAAATTCAACCCCTGGAATCGGTGTTATTTCCAATAAATCCATTGCAAAAACTTTGCTGCGCGGAAATTCACGCATAACGTATTGCGTCCACGATCCCGGCGCCGCACCCAAATCAACCACAACCTGGCCATTTTTCAAGAAACGAAATTTTTCGTTCATTTCAATCAGTTTATATGCCGCCCGCGCACGATATCCATCTTTGTGCGCCCGCGCAACATAAGGGTCATTTGCCTGGCGTTGAATCCATGCAACAGACGATTTTTTTGCCGCAATTTTTTTATTAAGTATTTTCATCCGCTGTCCTTGTCATTCCGCAGAGTCCGTGTGCGCCACCATCTTTGGTGGCAGTCATAGGACGAGTGCGGAATTTTTATTAAGTATTTTCATAAAAACTACCGTTGTTTTTGCAAAATCCTTTTGCGCATTTTATCACAAAACTGCATTGCCTGTGTGTATGCCTGATGATTAGAGGAAACAAACAGCCCATAATCACCAATCGGAAAAAACACCGTACGCGTACCATGATAGTTATACTGAACCACAACCTGATACGCAACAACCCGCAATCGATTACCGTGATGATAAAATTCAACAGGTTCACTGACAGACGCAACCGACCAATCAAACCAATGCGTCCATCCAAAAAACATTACAATCCCCTATTTTGACTTTGCGTTACAATTTTTATCACCGTTGGTACATAGCCCAACCCAATCCGCATTTTACGACGCATTTTGTTATAAAACGTCATCGCACGTTGACGTGCCAATTCACGTCCAGAAATCAATGCCCTGTCACGCGTCACCGGAAACGAATATCTGCGCTGGCCATGGTGGCGATAAAAAACTTCTACACAATACGCGTCCAACACGTCAGCCGTCCCAGCCAACATATACGGCGCCTGGATACCTGTCACAGACCAATCAAAAATCTTAGACCATTTTATTTTCATATATTATCCCGTTATTATGCTGCCGCAGGCTTTGGGCCAAAATTACCAGGCTGGGCACCACCCTGCTGCATGCGTTGCATAACAGCCTCCATCCCGCCCATGCGTTGTATCATTGCCATCTGCTGTTTCATTTTTGTATATTGTTTTATAATATGTTCAACATCACGCACAGTACAACCAGCACTTTCGGCAATACGTGTTTTTGCATTGGCAAAAATCTTGTCTGGTGCACTGCGTTCGGCAGGGGTCATCGCCTCTAATATTTTAATTTGGGCATCGACACTGCCATCTTTGATTTTTTCCTTCATCGCGGATACCGCACCAGACATGCCCGGCACCATTTTCAACAATCCGCTGAAATTACTCATTTTCTTAATTTGTTTTAACTGTGCCAACATGTCGTTCAAGTCAAACTGACCACTCATCATGCGGGCGGCAGTTTCCTTCATACCGCTGGGGATTTTTTCTTCGGAAATACCATCAATCGACGCGTCATCAATTTTTGCAGATTCTTTTTTCTTGCCAAAACCAAACATTATCAAAACTCCTTTTATTTAGATTTTACTTTTTTTCCTGACGATTTGTCCAGATACTTTTTTAAGTACAGACCTGTCAAAGAGTCTTCACACACGGCAACCTGTTCCGGTGTACCGGTTGCCACAATCTGACCACCGCCGGCACCACCGTGTGGCCCCAGGTCAATAATCCAATCCGCGGTCTTTATCACATCCAGATTATGTTCAATCACGATAACGGTATTGCCCTGTTCTACCAATTCGTGCAAAACACCCAATAACATCTTTATATCTTCAAAATGCAACCCTGTTGTGGGTTCATCCAATATGTATATGGTCTGACCGGTACTGCGTGCGGCTAATTCTTTTGACAATTTGATACGCTGAGCCTCGCCACCGGATAATTCCAATGAACTTTGCCCCAGTTTGATATAATCCAAACCAACACGTTTCAGCAATTCTAATTTACGCGAAATTTGTGGTACATTAACAAAGAAACGATACGCCTCGTCCACAGTCATATTCAAGACATCCGCAATTGATTTGCCTTTATACTTTACCGCCAAAGTTTCTTCGTTATAGCGTGCACCGTGACATTTATCGCACTCAACATATACATCTGCCAAGAAATTCATTTCTATCTTTATCTGGCCATCACCCTGACATGCCTCGCACCGGCCGCCCTTGACATTGAACGAGAATCGCCCAGGCCCGTACCCACGCGCCTTAGCCTCTGGCAATCCGGCAAAGAAATCACGTATATTGGAAAACACACCTGTATATGTTGCGGGATTACTGCGCGGCGTACGACCAATTGGTGATTGATCGATATCAACAACCTTGTCTACGTTTTCCATACCGCGAATAATATCGTGCGCACCGGTTTCCAATTTTGAATTATATAACGCACGCATTAATGCAGGATACAGCGTATCTAACAATAATGTGGATTTACCAGACCCAGACACACCAGTCAGCGCAATAAATTTACCCAGCGGAAATTCAACATCCACATTTTTAAGATTATTTTCACGCGCCCCATGAACAGAAATTGTTTTTCCATTACCACTGCGCCGAACCTTTGGAACATCTATTTTACGCTTTCCAGACAGATATTGTCCCGTCAAAGAATCTTTGTTTTTTATAACCTGTTGTGGTGTACCATGTGCCACGATATTACCACCATTTACACCCGCGCCACGACCAATATCAACCAAGTAATCCGCCGCCAACATTGCATCTTCGTCATGTTCAACAACGATAACTGTATTATCTTTATCACGCAACATTTTCAGTGTATCTAACAATTTATCATTATCACTTTGATGCAGCCCAATTGACGGTTCATCCAATACAT